>CAXFTV010000691.1:0-18393 GCA_964005845.1 uncultured bacterium | reverse complement strand
CCTGCTGCCGATTCCGTGGATCGATTTCACCCGGGATCTGGAGCAGGTATTGCCGGCCACGGCTTTCGGCATAGGAACGGATCTGGGGCTGGTGCTGGCAGGTTTTGTCCTGCCTTTCTGGGTCGTAGTAGGCGGTTTTGTCGCGATTTTACTCCAGATCGCCTGCAATCCCTTGTTGCACCATTTGGGATTTTTGCAGCGCTGGCATCCCGGTATGGACACTATCGCAACCCATTTTTCCAACGAGTTGGATGTGTGGATGAGCGTGTATATGGGTACGGGTGCAGCCGTGGCTCTGGCTGGTATAGTACAGGCCGGCAGGGCATTGAGGGGATACCGGCAGCGCAAAGGAGAAGAGGGTTACCGGCTTCCCAGGGGGCGTGGAGATTTTCCAATCTGGCTGGCAATCGCTCTGTACGCAGTCGCGGCCAGCGCTTATATCGCCCTCTGCATGTACTTGCTGGAAGACGATCTGTTGCCCCTGGTTTTCCTGGTTCTTTTTGCCTTTGTGCTCACCCCGCTGATCTCCTTTGTAAATGCCCGCATGCTGGGGTTGAGCGGCCAGACCGTGGGCATCCCAATGGTGCGCGAGGGGGCTTTTTTGCTGAGCGGCTACCAGGGGGTGGATATCTGGTTCGCCCCTATCCCTTATGCGGACCACGGCCGACGGGCCCAGATGTTTCGCGAGGTGGAGTTGACGGGTACCCGATTCACCAGTATCGCCAAAGCTGAGCTGCTGATTTTGCCGATATCCCTGGTCTGTGGTTTTTTGTTCTGGTCGCTGATCTGGAAGATGACTCCGATTCCCTCGCTGGCTTTTCCGTACGCACAAAATTACTGGCACTTAATTGCCCTGAAGCAGTTTATGTGGTTCTCCTTCACTATAGAAGGTGGACTGGAGTTTCGGGAAGTCGTCCAGTTGCCCTGGGTTCTCGGCGGTTTCGCTCTGGCCGCGGCGGCCCTGCTAACCCTGACCGGGTTGGGGCTACCGGTATCCCTGGTTTATGGCTTTATCCGTGGCCTGCAGAGTCTGCCCCACTTGCTGATCCCCGAAATGGTGGGTGCCTGTCTGGGGCGCTACTATTGCGAGCGTCGCTGGGGGCGGGAGCGCTGGCGCCGCTGGGCCCCGATTCTCCTGGCCGGATTTGCCTGTGGCAACGGTTTGATCGGCATGGCTTCAGTGGGGGTAGTCTTGATCGCCCGGTCAGTGGCTCAGTTGCCCTATTAACCAAGGAATACAGCGGATGTTCTCCTGGCGCGTATTTATAATCTCGGCAAGCGCGATTTTTGCCGCTGCCTGGGGGTTGCAGCGGATTGAGCTGGTCTACGATGGACCGGCACTCGCAGGGGGCGTGTTGCCGCCGCTGGCCATTTTTATGCTGGCGTTCCTGTTGGCCCTTGGTTTGCCGAAGGGCAGCTGGCTAAGGTTGGGCAAAGGCGAAATGCTGGCCGTATATCTTATCGTTGCCGCGGGGTTGCCGCTGGCGTCCACCGGCTTGATACATTACCTGCTGCCCGGTCTGGTGACCGGTTTTTATTCCTCCTTTGCCGACGAGGCCGGGCGCTATCATTCCTTTTTACAGCATATTCCCTTCTGGATGGTACCCGACCGGGACTATCCCGCTGCGTTCAGCGGTTTTTTTGAGGGCGGAGGTCCAGTCCCCTGGGATGCCTGGATGCAGCCCTTGCTGAGCTGGTCCATTCTCGTCGGAGCTTTTTGTGCCACCGCATTTGGCCTGGCGGGGCTTTTGAAAAAGAGGTGGATCGACGAGGAACGGCTGCGTTTTCCGCTGACCGAACTGCCCCTGGAATTGCTTGAGCAGGGGGGCTCTCTTTTGCGCCATCGGAGGATGTGGCTGGGGGCGGCGGTGCCGGCGCTTATCTATGGGATAAATGGTATCTACCACTATTTCCTGGTGCCGGGCGAAATACCTCTGAGCTTTGATTTTAGCACTGTATTGCTCGATCAGCCCTGGCGGGCTATGGCGCCTTTTACCTCGCGGTTCGTCTTCTACGTGTCTCCGCTGCTGATCGGCCTGGTGTATCTGATGTCCCTGGAGGTTGCGTTCAGCACCTGGTTCTTCTTCCTGTTCACTCGCTTGCAGTTGCTGGTTGCAGAGCTCATTGGGCGCACCGACGATCACGGTGCCTTCATTGGTCTGGGGGGGCAGTGGTTGGAGTGGCCCAATTTTTTCCCCCATTTGCAGGCCCAGGCCCGCGGTGGTCTACTGGGGGTAGGCCTCCTGAGCCTGTGGGCGGGGCGCCGGGCATTGAAGGATTTATGGCGCACGACACCGGGCAATACGGATGCGGTCCGGTCCTTTGCTGGATTTTTTTTGGGGGGGCTAGCTCTAGTTCTCTGGGGCTGGGCGGCGGGGCTGTCGCCGCTTTTGAGCCTGGCCTACTTCATCATGATGCTGGTGATGCTGATCGGCATTCTGCGCCTGCGGTTGGACGGTGGGCTGCCCTTAATAGGTCTGCATTTTATGGTTGCCAACGTATTCTACTGGATTGCCGGCACCGGCCCAGGTATTTTTACCGGAGGTGAATATGTGGCTTTTGCCTTTCTCAGCATCCTCACCTATAGCGGCCTGGCGGCGCTGGCCATGGTTCAATTCGAGGGTTTGAAGATGGCCGAGGTCCTGGGGGTGGGCAGCAGGCGGATCGGGGTTCTCGTAGGGCTGGGAGTGGGGATGGGTTTGCTGGCCGGGTACTGGGCCAACCTGGAACTGATATACGAGTACGGCATTTTTGTGTTGGATCAGCAGGGAGGCGCGCGCACCGTCGCCCGACTTGGTCGTTACTTCCACTATCTCTATGCAGAAGCTGGCACCCGGGCCGGACCGGCGGATTGGGACCGTCTGGGCGGCATGGGTTTCGGTTTTATCCTGGCGTGCGGGCTATCGTGGTTGCGTCTGTTTTTCTTGCGCTTTCCCCTGCACCCGCTGGGTTTTGTCTATGGCACTGGATTGGGTGCCTTGCTTTGGGGTTCGGCCCTGCTGGGATGGGCTATCAAACTCCTGGTAGTGCGCTACGGCGGCGCGGGAACCTACCGGCAACTGCGGCCGTTCTTTCTAGGGATGATACTGGGGGAACTGGTATTGCGGGTGGTGTGGGCATTTTGTGCTACTCTGGGCGAAGTCGGGGGGGGATACGACTGGTGGTAAGGTGGCGCACTTGCAATCAATCCCTTGTGCGCTCGTAACGGGCAGTATATAAATTGCCTGGACAGAGCAATTTGGGAATGGGTTTTCGAGTTGTGACATTTATCTGCCCCGCGGGAAAAAATTTTAATCTTCTGGTTGCGGAAGATTATTGACATATAATGACCATATTTGCTTCTTTGGGTAAGATTTATGCAAAAAGTCGGCAATTCCCACCAGTCACAACTATTCCTGGGGTTCCGCAGAGTCGCATGCTAAAAGCCGTCTTAAAATTCGCTCTGCGGCCCGAGTGCAGCCCGGATTGGAGTTTTGAGACGGCTTCTAAAAATTATTTCGCAGATAGGTTGCAGCAGGGAATCCTACGAGCGCATTGATAAAATTAGAAAAGGCTCTTTGGATATATTAGCCTATATCAAGACTTTCTTGATAAAGGAGTTATCAAATTCAATGTATCTGGCAAGCTGGATTTTCTTGCTGGTGTTAGGTGGCGGATTCGGTTTTGCAGATCGCGCTCCAGCCGCGGAGATCACCGCGGTGGATTCGATCCGCAAATACCGTTTTTTGGCCAAGAACGCGCGCGATAAAAAGGACTACGACGAAGCGTTGAAATCCTATCGCGAATACCTGAAGTACGAGTCCGACGAGAAAAAAATCAAGCAAGCTTATTATTTTGTCGGCAAAATCCATTTCGAAAAGGACGAATTTGAGGCGGCCAAACAAGCGCTAAAACAGGCCGTTTCACTGGATTCGCTGTACGTCAATCCCAATCTCACTCTCTACCAGGTCTATCTGCGCCAATCTCGCCCCGATTCTGCCGCCCAGTGCCTGGAGCGGGTGGTGCAGGCCAGGCCCGGCAAGACGCAACTCCGCCGCAAACTGGCCGATCTTTACCGTCGCCAGAATCGGACTCAGGCGGCCATCCGGCACTATATTCCCCTGGCCGAGAAGGCGGGAAATGACGTAGAATTATTCGGCTTGCTCGCCGTGTTGCACGAGGATTTGGGCGCGACGGCTCAAGCACTGGAGTGGCGTCGACGTTTGCTGCAGACGCAGGGGGTAGCACGCGATAGTAGTGGAGGGGGAGCGGAAGGACAAGTGGAAACCCTGGAAGCAATTCTGGAATTGCAGCGCCAGAGCGACGATGTGGCGGGTGTGTTTGAAACCTTGAAACAACTGGTCGAGAGCGACCCCTCAAATAGTCACTCCTACTATAGTCAGATCGCCGAAGCGGCAGAAAAAGAAGGCGATGAGACGATGAAAATCATCGGGCTCGAAGGCATGGCTCGGTCCAATCCAAAAGATCTGGAAACTGTGGCCATGCTGGTAGATTTGCACCTGCGCGGCGAAAAGCGGGAGATGGCGCACCGCTGGCTGGAGCGAGGTCTGGAGGTGGATGAGACCCATGCTCATTTGCAGCTTCTCAGAGGGGAATTGATAGTTTTGCAAGGGGGCGCTGAAGAAGATGCGATTGATGCCTTTGAGCGGGCCCTGCAGGATCCGGTCTGGGGGCAGACTGCGCAACAGCGGATCTGGCAGTTGCGACCTCCGGAAACCGAAGAGGAAAGGCTCAAGAAAAAGTTTTTTGGCAGTGGTGACGAAAAGTGAATAAATAGCAGGACTACTCGTTATACCAGCGCTGATTTTTCTTTTGGCAACCGGTGGACAACTATCTATATTTCAGGCCCTTGCAAAACTCTAAAGCCGTGTTCCGAGGGCCTTCTCAGGGTCTTTTCAGGGCATTGGTAGCCCCGTGGTTATAAATTAAAAACAGCCTGAAATCCAACTACGTGAGGAGATTTTGATGTTACAGGAGCTTTTCGTCAAAGGTGGGCCGGCCATGTGGCCCCTGCTGGGTCTTTTGATTTTCGGTTTCGGGGTCGCCGTCCATCGCTTTTACACCCTCAGGAAGGCCGCCATCGATGCCAGCAAGTTTTTCGCGGACCTGGAAAGCGCTCTGCGCACGGGGGGGCCGGACCAGGCCGCCGAGCTGTGCTCCCAGACGCGGGGACCAGTGGCCTCGGTAATTCACGCCGGATTATTGCGGCTGCACCGCGGTCTGGATCACGTCGAAAAGGCCATCGAGAATTCCGGTGCGGTGGAAATGGCTTTTTTAGAGCGCGGCATGGTGTGGCTTTCGACGGTGGCAAATCTGGCACCGATGGTCGGTTTTTTGGGTACGGTGACCGGTATGATAAATGCCTTCAGAAAAATCGAGGAACTAGGTGATGTCGAACCCTCGGCAGTGGCCGGCGGCATCTCCGAAGCATTGATAACCACGGCCTCGGGCCTGGTCGTGGGCATTCTGATCCAGTTCTTCTACAACTTCTTTGCCAATCGCATCGATAAGATTATCGCCGATATGCAAGAACAGACTGCGGCTTTTATCGATGTACTCTCCGAAATGATCCAACAGGGCCAATTAAAGGAGGGGGGAGATCAGGCGTGATTCAGCGGCGCCAAAGGCGGGTTCCACCAGAGATTCCCACGGCCTCGATGGCCGATATCGCCTTTTTGCTCATCGTCTTTTTTCTGGTGACCACCACTATGTACCAGGACAAGGGGCTGTCGCTGGTTCTGCCTCCAGTGGCCGAGACCAAAGAGGTCAAACAAAAAAACATCTGCAACATCTGGATCAATGCCAAAGATGAGATCGTCTTCTACGAGCCACCCGATAAAATCACCCCTGTTGCCCTCGGGGTGCTGGGTGCCGATATCGAGGCCCGACTGAGGGCCAACGACAAGTTGATCATTTCGCTCAAGGCCGAGCGTGGTTCGACCTACCGAATGTTTGTAGACGTGCTGGACGAACTCAAGTTGGCTGGCGCCACTCGGATTTCCATAGCCAACCCGGAATAGTACTGATATGAAATTCAATCGCAAAGCCAAGGTCGTCGCCGCAGTGCCCACCGCCTCGATGGCGGATATTTCCTTTCTGCTTCTGGTTTTCTTCATGGTTACTACCGTCTTTGTGCGCTACCGCGGCTTACCAGTGCGGATGCCGGCGGCCGAGAAGATCGAGAAGTTGGAAAATCGGCGCATCGTCACCCACATCTGGATCGATGGCCAGGGAGTCATCAGGATCGAAGAGCAGGACATAGGCCTGGACCAGGTGGCCAAGATTATGAATCGCAAGATGATCCAGGATCCGCGTACCATCGTCTCGATCAAAGCCGATGCCGACGCCGAATTTGGTCTCATCGCCGACGTGCTGGAGGAACTGCGCAAGGCCGAGGCCCTGCGGGTCAATTTTGCCACCAACCAGGAGCGGGACGAATGATTCGTGGCAAGCGTCCCGGCGCCGATCTGCGACGCAACTACAAAAAATCCCTGTGGCTTTCCATGGGCGGATCGGTCCTGTTGAATGGGCTGTTGGTTTTCTTTTACCCCACCCACGATCCCGATGCCCTGACGCGGCCGGAAAAGCCGATTCTCATCCAGCTGGAACAGATTCCGGAGACGCGTCAGGAGCGGCGCCCCCCCCCTCCACCCCGTCCAGTCGTGCCGATTGCCACGGACGATCCGGATTTGCCCGATGATATCACCATCGAATCCACTGATCTGGATTTGAACCTGGATGATCTATTGCCCCCACCGCCCCTGGAGGAAATCGCAGAAGAAATCGAGTTGGAAGAGGAAGAAGAAGAAGAAATCGTAGACATCTGGAAGGTGGAAGAAGAGCCCAGACCGATCGGCGGGATCGAAAAGCAGCCCAGGCCCAAGTATCCGGAAATCGCCCAGAAGGCCGGCATCGAGGGGCGGGTGTTTGTAAAGGTTCTGGTCGGCAAGGACGGCAAGGTCGAGCAGGCTGGTGGGATAAGCGGGCCAGAGGTGTTTCACGAGGTCGCCAGGGCCGCGGCAATGCAGTGGAAATTTACACCTGCCATTCAAAACGACAAACCTGTGCGGGTCTGGGTCAGTCTGCCCTTTGTTTTTAAGCTCAATTAGATGCGATAGGGGAGGGCTACTACCTGTAAAAAATAATAGTTGCCATATCTCCCTGTTTTTTTTATCCTGAATGTATATCTTCCCGATTGCTTTATCCCCGATCTCCACGCACTTCCCAAACCCACTTCCCGGCATTGCTCCCAGTCTTTATTTTTATCCGAGGGTCTATACATATGCGTTGTCCCTATTGTGATCATCAGGACGACAAAGTAGTGGATTCGCGTTCTTGCCGTGAGGGCATGGCCATTCGCCGGCGGCGAGAGTGCGTCGAATGTAGCAAACGTTTCACCACTTACGAATACATTGAGCACGTCCCCCTGGCCGTCATCAAATCCGACGGCAGGAGGGAGCCTTTTGACCGCGGTAAATTGCTGGAAAAGGTGCACCTGGCCTGTTATAAAACCACCATATCGATCGACCAGATTGAGACCCTGGTGGAGCAGGTCGAGACCGAGTTGGGCAATTTGACCGAAAAAGAGATCAGCAGCAAAAAGATCGGCGAGCGCGTCATGGAGAATCTGCGCCATCTCAACGAAGTTGCGTATGTGCGTTTTGCCTCGGTCTACCGGCAGTTCAAGGACAAGAGCGACTTTGTCCGCGAGCTCGAACAGCTAGCCAATTAAAGCCTTCCCAAAATCGCGTCCGGGCCGGATGAGAGAAGGTTTACAGCGTTTGTGCCCATCCTTATTTAGCATCCGGTCTGGAAGCGCGAAAACTTTAAAAAACTGCTTGACAAGCCAACCATATCCGTCCTATCTTTTTCAGTAGATATCCACAAGATCTTGTAGGGAAACACCAGCGGAACCCTGAGATAATGTGGTCAAGGGGGGTCGCTTTTTTCTTGCATCCCCAGTTGTGGAATTCCTTTAAATATTTGTTTTTTTTTAAGTCCAGGCGATTTTCTCCGGTCGTTGGATGGGCTTTTCTGTCGTTAAAGGGAGGGTATAAATGGCGTCTGATCGACTCGAACAACCCGCTACTACTACTCCATCGGGCGTACATAGGCTCGACGATTTGCTAAATCAGCTCGAAGGTCACGGGCTCAAGCGCAACGGCCACGACGAACAACTGGCCAGGGCAGCCGATGCCGAGACTTATTACGGGGACAATGATCTGGCCATCGATGTTCTGCGCAACAAGTACCTGGCCCCGGGGGAAACCGGCCCACTGCAAATGTGGGATCGAATAGCCCGGGCAATGGCATCGGTGGAGCAGGACAGGGAGTACTGGTACGATCGTTTTTTCTCAATTCTACAGGATTTCAAATTTATTCCCGGTGGTCGGGTGATGCACGGAGCTGGACGCGATGAAGCGCGCCGCAAACCCACCCTCTCCAACTGCTATGTTATTCCGATCGAAGAAGATAGCTTAGAGGGCATTTATCGCTGTTTGAGTGAGTCGGCCATGGTCTACCGAACCGGTGGTGGCGTTGGTACGGATCTGTCTCTCCTGCGTCCCAAGGGCGCTTCTGTCAACGCTACGGTGGATGTCTCGCCCGGTTGTACTGCATTCATGAACCTTTTGAGCGAGAGCACCAACGCCGTATCGCAGGCTGGGCGCCGCGGCGCCCTCATGTTGACCTTGCGGGTGGATCACCCCGATATAGAGGATTTTATCACCATCAAGAACGACTCCAATCGCACCAAGGTGCAGTACGCCAATATCAGCGTCTTGATTACCCACGAATTCATGGAGGCGGTAATCGGGGACGGCGATTTCAATTTGAAGTGGGATGGCAAGGTTTTCCGCACGGTGCGGGCCCGGGAATTATGGAATAAAATTATCGCCAACGCCCATGCCAGTGCCGAGCCCGGTATCATCTTTTGGGATACCATGAAGGAATACCACAATGTGGAATATGCCAATCCGCTGACCAGTACAAATCCCTGTGGTGAACAGCCTCTCGCTTCGTACACTGCCTGCAATCTGGGCAACCTCAACCTCGTTAAGTTTGTAAACCGGGACGGCAGTTTTGATTTCGAGGCTCTGGCCGACGCCACCGCTGTTGCCACGCGCTTCCTAGACGATGTCATCGAGTACAATATGGATAGTCATGCCCTGCCCAAAATCCGCGATGCCGTGGCATCGGATCGCCGGGTGGGGCTGGGGATCACTGGACTGGCCGATGCCCTGGTGATGATGCAATCCAAGTACGACTCTGAAGAGGCACTGGAGGTGGTGGATGAGATCATGCAGGTCATCTGTCACAAAGCTTACGATACCTCTGTCGGGTTAGCCCAGGAGAAGGGCAATTTCCCCCTATTTGATTGGGAGGGCTTGTCGCAGAGTAAGTTCATTCAGAGCCTGCCCCAGGATCTCCAGGATAAAATTCAGGCCAGTGGCCTACGCAACTGCACTTTAATTACAATGCCGCCGGTTGGCACCGGTTCGATTGTAGCGGAGACGACTTCGGGCATTGAGCCAATTTTCTGCACCAGTTACAAGCGGCGTGTCAAACAGTCCGATGGCGAAAGTTTCCGCGAATACAAGGTCTATCATCCCCTAATCAAGGACGTGTTCGGAGACGATGAAAATTTGCCCGACTACGTGGTCAGCGCCCATCAGATCGATCCGTTTTTCCGGGTAAAGATGCAGGGGGTCATTCAGAAATACACCGACAGCAGCATATCTTCCACCATCAACCTGGCGGAGGATATCTCGGTGGAGACCGTGGCCGATATTTACGTCACCGCCTATAAGGAAGGGCTCAAGGGCGTGACCGTGTACCGGGAGGGCAGTCGACAGGGTATTCTGCAAACCGAGGACTCCGAGAAAAAGGCAGAAGAGGCTGGCGCTGCAGAGCAGTCTAAAGAGGATGTGGCTGGTCGCCATCCGCGCCGCCGTCCAGCTGTAACAAATGGGTTTACCGAACGCATCCAAACGGGCGAAGGCAATATCTATGTTACTATCAACGAAGACGAACAGGGCCTGTGCGAGGTCTTCAGTGCTATCGGCAAAGCCGGCGGCAATGCCGCGGCCCAATCCGAAGCGATCAGCCGATTGATTTCTCTGGCTCTGCGTTCGGATATAGACCCGCAGGATATCATTAGCGAATTGAAGGGTATCTCGGGACCAAATCCGGTCTGGGAGAATGGGGAACTCATTCTCTCCACTCCAGATGCCATCGGCAAAGCGATGGAACGCCATCTGCAGCGTCGAGATGGGGAGGGCATGACTCCGGTACAGGAAGTTGCGCCGGCAGTTTCGCTCGCCGCGCCGACAGGAGATCCCAAAACTACTACCACCTGCCCGGAGTGTGGTGTCTCAGTGGCGCACGAGGGGGGCTGTCTCACCTGCAAACACTGTGGTTGGTCCAAGTGTTGAGCTAACAAGTTCAGAGATGAGAAGAGCGTGGTTGCGGTGGCAGCTACGCTCTTTTTTATTGCTTCTCTCAGGGGAAAGTGAAATTTAAAACCAGTCCGTCGTATGCCAGTTCGACGTGGGGCGGGAGGGCGGTATTGGTGGTGTGGTGGTCCAGTTCATGGGCTATGTGGGTCAGGTAGGCGCGTTCGGGCTGCAGGTCTTTTATGGCGCCGAGTGCCTGGTCGACATTGAAGTGGGTAGGGTGTTCTTTGTAGCGCAGCGCATCCAGGATGAGAACGTCGAGATCGCGCAATTTGGCCATGGATTCGGCGGGTATGGAGTTGCAGTCGGTCACATATGCAAAGGGACCAAAGCGAAAGCCGAAAACCGGCATTTTGCCGTGGTACACGGTCACCGGTTCGATCTCCAGGCCAAAAAGTTCAAAGCGTTTTTCGATCAGGTGCAGATCGAGCTGCGGCAGGGCGTGTTTGTAGGGTGAGTCAAAGGCGTAGTCGAAGACGCGGCGGATGCGTTCCAACGTAAATTCGTCCCCATAGCAGGGCAGTGGTGTATTGTGCTGGAAACAATAGATGCGCACGTCGTCGAGACCGTGCAGGTGGTCGGCGTGTCCATGGGTAAAAAGGACGGAGTCGACTTTGTCGATGTTATAGTGCAGGGCCTGGGTGCGCAGGTCGGGGGTAGTGTCGACCAGAATGGCGTGATCCTGGTGCTCGACCAGGATGGAACAACGCAGGCGTTTATTCCTGGGATCGTCGGAAAGACAGACGGGACAGTCGCAGGCAATGCGGGGGACGCCGACGGAAGTGCCGCTGCCCAGGATGGTTATCTTCATCGCAGACCTAGGGTTTTACCGGTTGTAGATGGTTGTGGCGCTGTGCATTTGGCCTGGTTGATTGGGCGGGTAGGGTAAGGATTTCGGGGCCTTCTTCAGTAATCGCTATAGTGTGCTCAAAGTGGGCGGCTGGCGAGCTATCACTGGTGGTCGTCGTCCACTGGTCAGCGCCGAGGATTACCTTGCCCTTTCCGCTGCAGAGAATGGGTTCAATGGCGAGTACATGGCCCGGGCGCAGGCGTGGGCCTTTGCCCGGTGGGCCATAGTTGAGGATGTGGGGGTCTTCGTGCAGAGAGCGGCCGATGCCATGGCCGCCGAACTCGCGAATTACGGCAAGCTTTCCGGCTTCGGCATGAGTCTGGACGGCGTGGGAAATATCGGAAACTCTGTTGTTCGCCCGGGCTTGTTGAATGCCGAGGTCCAGGCAGGCACGGGTCGTGTCGAGCAAATGCTGGAGTTCATCGCCGATCTGGCCGATACCCATGGTAAATGCGCCATCGCCGTAGTATTCGTCTAGCAGGACGCCGACATCGACGCTGATGATGTCTCCTTCTCGCAGGCGAGTCCCATCCGGGATGCCGTGTACCGTCGCGGCATTTATCGAAGCGCAAATGGTGGCAGGGAAACCGCGGTAGCCTTTAAAGGCTGGTATAGCATTGTGAGCGCGGATGGTTTCTTCGGCCAGAGCATCCAGTTCGAGCGTGCTGATGCCCGGACCAATGACTTTTTCCAGCGCCTGCTGAACCAGAAAGACGATTTGGCAACTGCAGCGGATAAGCTCTATTTCTCGGGGCGTTCGCCGTGCAATCATAGTTTCCTATACATTTGGTTAAATCTATCTACCACGTTTTACGAAACGGATGCCCGAACAGTTTGTCAAGAGAGATGGGATCCTGGAATGGAGATTTGCCATTAGCCAGGGTCTTGTATATATTGGGAAAATATTGGCGTTAACAGTCCGTGTCGGGGTAGAATCTCCGCATGGAATCTAACCTGCCCCGGGAGAGAAAAAGGAAAATCGAAATATGGGTAAATCGTTGGTAGTGGTCGAATCGCCCGCCAAAGCAAAGACTATTAATAAAATTCTCGGCAATGACTTTGTCGTCAAATCGTGCATGGGGCACGTGCGCGACCTGCCAGCCAAAGAATTGGGCATCGATATAGAAAATGATTTCAGACCCCACTATGTCACCATTCGCGGCAAGGGCAAGATCCTGGCCGAATTGCGCAAGGCCGCACAGGGTGCGGAGACTATTTACCTGGCCACGGACCCGGATCGCGAAGGAGAGGCGATTGCCTGGCACGTGGCCCATGCCATAAGTCGCAGTGACGGTGAGGTTCGGCGCATCATGTTCAATGAAATTACCCCCAAGGCAGTGCGCGAATCGATCGAGGACTCGGGGCGGCTGGATCTGGAGAAGATCAATGCACAGCAGGCGCGGCGGGTTTTGGATCGCTTGGTGGGCTACGAAATCAGTCCCCTGCTGTGGAAAGTTATCCACGCGGGTCTCTCTGCCGGTCGGGTGCAATCCGTCGCCCTGCGCATCATCTGCGAGCGCGACAATGAGATCGCTGTCTTTGAAGCGGACGAGTACTGGACCATTGACGCGCTAATCAAGATGCGGGATGGGGAGTCGTTCAAGGCACATTTGCTGCACTATCGCGACGAGAAGATCGAGATTGCGAGCCAGGAAGAAGCGGCTCGAATTGTGGCGGCGGTAAAAAACGAGAAGTGCCTGGTCAAAGAGGTGAAACAGCGGGAGCGCAAGCGCAATCCGGCACCCCCTTTTACCACCAGCACCCTGCAGCAGGAGTGTGCCCGACGGCTGCGCTTTTCCGTAAAGCGCACGGACGCCGTGGCCCAGCAACTTTATGAGGGCGTGGAGATAGAAGGTGAAACTCGTGGCCTGATTACATACATGCGCACCGATTCCGTGCGCGTTTCCGCCGAGGCCATTGAAGAGGTGCGCGACTTTATTCCAAAATTTTATAGCCCCGAAGATTTGCCTGACGAGCCCAATAACTATAAGACCAAGAGTGGCGCCCAGGATGCCCACGAAGCCATTCGTCCAACCTCGGTGAATCTGCACCCGGACCAGGCTCGGGAGTTGCTCACTAAAGATCAGGCGCGGATATACGAGCTCATCTGGAAGCGCTTTGTGGCCTCGCAGATGAAACCGCAAGTATTCAATGTGACCACAGTGAACATTCAGGCCGGTGACTACCTTTTGCGCGCCACTGGATCTGCGGTCAAGTTTCCCGGTTTTTCTCTGGTCTATAGCGAAGCCAAAGAAGATGAAGAAGAAGAAAAAAACGACAAAGTGCCAGCTCATATCGCCTCCGGAGATGAGCTGATTCTCCAGGAGTTGCTGCCCGAACAACACTTCACCAAACCGCCGGCGCGCTATACCGAAGCCTCTCTGGTGAAAGAACTGGAGGCAAAGGGAATCGGGCGGCCCAGCACCTATGCGCAGATTATTACTACCATTCAGGATCGCGAGTACGTGGACAAAGTAGACAAGCGCTATTTTGTCGCCACGGATAGAGGGCAGACCGTCAACAAATTACTGGTGGAAACCTTTCCCCACATATTCAATGTTGAATTTACTGCCCGGATGGAAGATGAACTCGATCGCATCGAAGACGGCCAGGACGATTGGGTAGAAACGGTGAGACAGTTTTACGGATCCTGGAAGGATACTCTCAAAGACGCCAACGAGCGCCGCAAAGAGTTGAAACAGGCCCTGCAGGAAGAGTCTTCCGAAATCTGTGAGATATGTGGTCGGCAGATGGTGATCAAGTGGGGAAGGAATGGCCGTTTTTTGGCCTGTCCCGGTTTTCCCCAGTGCAAGAATGCCAAACCGCTGGGTGAAGAGCAAGAGCAGCCCGAGACCGATAAGGTTTGCCAACAGTGCAATTCTCCCATGGTAGTCAAGGCGGGTCGATATGGCCGTTTTCTGGCCTGTAGCGCCTATCCCGACTGCAAAAATGTAGAGCCTTTTTCGCTGGGGATTGCCTGTCCTCAGGATCATTGCGACGGCGAACTGGTGGAGAAACAATCTCGCAAAGGCAAGGTTTTTTATGGTTGCAACCGGTTTCCCAAGTGCAAATTTGCCAGCTGGGATAAACCCGTGCAACGAGCCTGTCCCGAATGTGAGACGCCGCTCTTATTCGAAAAAAGCAGCAGGAGTGGTTCGGCATCACTGTTCTGCCGCGTCTGCGAATTGACTCTGGAAGAAGAGGCAAACGAGCCTGCCGAACCAGCGCTGGCCATGGCCTCATCTGGCGAGTCAGAGGCCGCGGGCGGCCTCTGATATTTTGTCCCTTCCTCTCTTTTCCTGCTTCTGCGCTACTCGTTCTTAATTCTACCGGGGAGAAGAAAACCATGGCTGCGGCAGCGGACGAAAAACTAGACGCCCACTCCGGGCTGGAAAAAGCCATAAGCGTTTTCCTGGAATATCTGCAAAAAGAACGCAATTACGCCCGCTATACCCTGGATGCCTACCGCAGAGATCTGCAGCAGTTCGCCCGCTACCTGTACCCCAGAATGGCTGATATGAGGCTTCCCCTGGTCGTGGTACAGCAAGAGGTTATTCGCAGTTTTCTCGAGGAGTTGGAGGGTAAAGGGCTGAAGCCTAGCAGCATTTGCCGAAAACTGGCTGCAATCCGTTCCTTTTTCCGGTTTCTTTGCCGCGAAGGGATTTTACCAGGCAATCCAGCCAGTGGTGTCAGGGCCCCCCAATTTCAGCGTTCTTTGCCTGGTACCCTGAACTTGGAGCAGATTGAAGAGGCGATCGAATTGCCCCCCGCCGACGAATTTACCGGCGCACGTGACCGCGCCATTCTAGAGGTTTTCTATGGTGGTGGAATCCGTCTGGGAGAACTGGTCCAACTGAATCTTTCAACCCTGGATATGGAAGAGGGTACAGTGCGGGTCGTGGGTAAGGGAAATAAGGAACGCATCGTTCCGGTCGGGAGCATGGCCCTGCAGGTTCTCGAGGGCTATCTGAAACAGCGCGCCCAACTTCTGCTCGACCTGGATATTACACGGGTGGACGCCGGCGCTCTCTTCCTCAACGAACAGGGGCGCCGGCTGCATCAGCGCACGGTGCAACGTCTGGTCAAACGCTATCTCAGCAAAGTAGCGGAGGACGGGCAGTTGAGTCCACACCTGTTGCGCCACACCTTTGCCAGTCATTTACTGGAGGCCGGTGCTGATCTGCGGGCAGTGAAGGATTTACTGGGCCATGCCACGCTTGCCTCGACGCAGGTTTATACCCAGGTTAGCCTGGATCGATTGCGTTCGATCTATGAGCGAGCCCACCCCAGATCTTAGATTCTATACGGGGATTCGATTTGCGCTCTGCGATCGGGCGAAGAGTGATACGGGCAGGAGGTCCATGGGCGGCATTTGGCAGGGGATATGTCGACCCCGAGTGCCGCTTTCCCATGCCGCTAGTTGTCCGCTATAAGGGACAAGTGAGATCGTTATATAGGTTTTCGATGTGCATTGCCAGGTTTTCGATCCTGGTCGGTGCATTGGTGGCCTGTGCCAAGGTCGGCCCCCCTTCGGGCGGAGCGGTAGACCGCAGTCCTCCGAAAATTCTTGCACACCAGCCACCAGAGGATGCCACGGGGGTTTCGTTGGAGGCTCCCGTGGAAATCGTTTTCAGTGAAGCTATGGAACGGGAGCGCACCGAGGGGGCCATCTTTATTACTCCCGATATCGGAGTGCGCTACCGCTGGCGGGGCGCGCGTCTGGTGCTGGTATTTTCTGCGGGTCTGCAGCCCGATCGAACCTACGTGGTCACGGTGGGGACGGGGGCGCGCGATTTGCGGCGCAATGCGCTGGAAAAGTCTTTTACCTTTGCCTTTGCCACCGGGGACGAGATCAACCAGGGGGGCATTGCCGGGCAGGTATTCAGCGACCACGAGTTGACTGCTACGGCCCACGTATGGGCATATGATCTGGACCATTTTGCCGGTGTGATCGGCAGCGATGAGCCAGCTTATCGCACCCAGAGCGGCGGCGATGGGAGTTACGAGTTTTCCCGGTTGGCGGCGGCAAACTACCGGCTTCTGGCCTTTGTAGACGGAAACGGGAACCAGATCTATGACGTGGGAGAGCGGCTAGCCCTACCCCCCGGGGACGTGCGGCTCGAGGAAGGGGCCCAGGCACGGGTCGGCGACCTGGCGCTTTTCCAGCCCCTGAGGACCGTCCCCCGCCTGCGGCGGGTGCAGGCCGTGCACCGGCGGCGCTTGTTGCTCGAATTCGTTGCCCCTACCGAAGCACGGCAGGTGGAAGTCGCCTTGAAGGGATTGGAGGTCGAGGGCTTATACGGGGTGCCACAAGAAGAGAACAAGGTCCATGTGCTTACGGCTCCGCAGGAGTCAGGGCATCCCTATTCTTTTGAGTTTTTGCAGGTTTTGGGTCAGGCCATCGAATGGAAGGAGCCGGTGCGCGGCAGTGGCCGGCAGGATAGGACGCCGCCGACCCTTGTCGACAAATTCCCCGATGGTCAGGACATGGTTGCGGGTGATACCCTGAAGCTGGTTTTCAGCGAGGCCATGCAAGCAGTGGATCCGGTAGATTTTTGGCTACAGAGCGATTCGACCCAGGCAATTGAAGGCCGTTGGCAATGGCAGAATAAAACCTCCCTGCAGTTCGTGCCGGAGCATCCGTACGAGCCCGGCAACTACCGCTTACAGGGACTTGGTGACTTGCTCCGCGATCTGGGCGGGCTGTCCCTGCAAGATTCGCTGGTGGGATTTGAGTTCGAGGTCTTGGCGGTGGACAGGTTGGCGAGTTTGCAGGGATATGTAGCCGGGGGGACAGAGACGATCTGGGTTGTGGCGCAGTCCCGGAAGCAGGCGCGGGTCCGGCGCGTCCGCGCGGATGCAAACGGATATTTTATTCTTGAAAGCTTGCTCCCCGGCGCCTACACGGTATTTGCCTTCGAGGATCAAAATGCCAACGGGTTACAGGACTACGGCAGTCTGGAGCCCTTTGAGCCGGCTGAGCCTTATAGTCGGTATTTAGAAACTGTAATTTTATCGGCCGGGGATAGGGCAGAGGGCATCGATCTGGAATTCCCATAAGAGGAGAATTTCTTTGTCTTCTAGGTGGTATCGCGTCCTGGAATTAATGTTGATTTTGATCGTGCTGGTTATTCTGGGCGGCGCCTATTTTTCCCGGATAACTCCGGAACAGCGCCGCCAAATCGAGCTGGAGGCCGGGCTTGAGCAAATTTATCAGTTTGAGCGAGGTTGCTTTTATTACTACGGGCAGTATCTCGATCCCACAGATGAATTGATGGGATTGAATTGGCCATGGATGAAAAGTTATAGTTGGGATGTGAGGATGCAGGGGGATCGTTTTTGGATTGCGGCTAGTGCGGATCTGGACGGAGATGGCGAGAAGGGGATCTGGGTCATAGACGAAAAGAGTCCGGTGGTGCACCAGTTGGTCGAAGACTAACCACAGCTGTGGCCGGGGGGATACGAGCCGATGAGCTGCAAGCGTTTTACCTGTCCCAGGGCCTCTTTCAGGGCGCTTGCGATATGCGGTTCGGCGGGGCTGCCGCTCAATTCCAGGTAGAAAGTATACTCCCAGGGGTGTCCCAGGCTTTTGCACGATTCGACTTTTAGTAGTTCGATCCGATGCCGGGTGAAGGTGGCCAGAACCTGTGGCAGCGAACGCGCATTATCCTCCAGCGCAAAGATCAGGGTAGTTTTGAGCTTTGCATCCGCGAATTCGCTCTCCTGGTGGGCGATGACCAGGAAGCGGGTGAAGTTGCGCGGATCAGTCTGGATATTTTCGGCCACCACGGCCATTTCGTAGTTTGTAGCAGCCTGCACCGATGCAATGGCGGCCTCCTCCTTATTGCCCCTTTTTTTTATTATTTTGACGGCGCCAGCGGTATCGTATACTTCTTCCTGTTCCACTTTTTCGAGGTTTTGCAGGTAGGTCTGGCACTGGGCCAGGGCCTGCACATGGGAGTAGACGCGCCGCAGATCCTGCAGACGGGTACCGGGATGGGCAATGAGACAGTGCTGGATGCGCAGTTGAATCTCACCGGCGATGGGCAGGGTGCGCGAGGCCAGAAGGTCCCAGACTGGATGGATGCT
>CAXFTV010000690.1:0-2833 GCA_964005845.1 uncultured bacterium | reverse complement strand
TCGATCAGCGCCTGCCGGGCCGCCTCGGAACCGCCGTAGCGCTCGATCTCTTCTGGATCGAGGGGCAGTTCCGGCGCCAGATAAATGTCCAGAATGGCGCGGGCGGCCTCCCGGTCGGGGCGCTCCACCTTGATTTTGCGGTCGATGCGCCCGGGACGCAAAATCGCCGGATCGATGAGATCGTGGCGATTGGAAGCCAGAATGAGCACCACGTCCTGCAGCGATTCGATGCCATCCATCTCGGTGCAAAACATCGGCACCACGGTATTGGAGAGATTGTGGGTGCGCATGGAACGCCGGGTACCAAGAATGGACTCCGCTTCGTCGATGAAGATGAAGGGCAGATATCCCTCTTTGCGCTTCTCGCGCGCCTGGGAAAAAATCTCGCGCACCATGCGCTCGGTTTCTCCCAGCCACATATTGAGGATCTCCGGCCCCTTGATGTGCATGAAGTACTCTTCTAATTCGACGCCTTCCTCCTGGCGCAGGTGTTGCACGAGGTTGTAGGCTGTAGCTTTGCCAATGAGGGTTTTGCCGCAGCCCGGCGGGCCATAGAGCAGGAAGCCTTTGGGAGTCGAGTACTGGAACTGCTGAAACAATTCGGGATGCAAAGCCGGCAATTCAATGGTGTCCCGTATTGCCTTAATGGCCTGCTCCTGGCCGCCGATCCTGGCCCAGGGCATTGCGGGGATTTCTTCGAGAAAGTACTCCTTGCTGTCCCTGGATTGGAGACGTTCGAGCGCCACCTTGAAAGAGGGATCGACGCGGACCTCGTCGCCGACCTTCAGCTGGGTTTCTTCGAGTTCGGCGGAGCGTTCCAAAATCAGATCCTGAATGCCGTGTTCGCGGCCGATGCGCAGACGCCCCTGGTCCAGCAAATCGGCGATTTTGGCCACCGGACCGGAGGGGCTGTAGCCCAAATCGCCGACCACTGCGTAGGCCTCGTTGACCAGCACCCGGGAGCCCACCTTGAGCTCGGCTGTATCGACGCGGGAATCGATGTTGGCATAGTATTCAGAACCACCGACAAAAATGGTGGCAAGTCCCTCCTTGGGAGAGCCCAGATAAATGCCAATGCGATTGGCTGGAGCAGTTACTTTTTCCAGCGCCGACTCGAGCTCGACCAAGGTCCTACGCGCCTCTTGAAAAGTAATTTCCTGCTCCATGAGCTGGCGGCGCAACCGATAGAGCAGGGGACGAGAAGGATCTCTGTCCGGCGCCTGGACCAGCAATTGGTCCACCAGTTGCAAAGCCTCGCCCTCGTCGTCGGTCGGGGGAGCATCCTCATAGTCTTCGTAGTTTTCCCCATACCCCTCGGAATTTCTCTTTCTACTCATATGTAAAGGTCCTGCTGCTATGGGATGAATCGATAGGACTCAAAAAATGACATCGCCCAGACGTCCGTAGCGCACGCGCGCCGGCAAATTCCAGATAAAATCGCCCACGAGTCGGGGGATTGAAGCCAGGCCCCGATAGGAGGCACTGCCTTCCGAATCAAAGGACCAGTAAATGATCATAGCTTTGCCCTTTATCAATTCTCGCGCCACCGGGCCGAGAAAACGGCTGTCGTGGCTGTTATCCCGATTGTCCCCCAACATAAAAAAATGGTCTTCGGGAACTTTGTAAGGGCCGAAATTATCGCGCGGACTTCTACTTGCTGGCAACGCATAATTTTCTACGTACTTGCCCCCGGGCGGATCTTTAAATGGACGGCCATCGACATAGAGTTCTTTATCGACGATCTCCACCTCCTGTCCCCCGACGGCGACGCAGCGCTTGATCAAATCACGGTCGACGTCGACGGGAGAGCGAAAAATGACGATATCGCCGGGCTGGGGGTCGCGGAGAGCGGGGAGGCGAAACAAACTCAAACTGGTTCCAATAATATCAATCGGAGCGCCGTAGATAAATTTATTGGCAAGTAGATAATCCCCCACCAGCAGGGTATCTTCCATGGAACCGGAAGGGATGAAAAAAGCCTGGACTAAGATAGTGCGAATGACCAGAGCCAGTGCAATTGCAATCAACAGAGAAGAAAGAGTCGCCTTGAGACCCGATTTCTTTTCTTTGTTAAAAAAAACCGACAACAAATCAATTAGATTTCGCAACATAAGGCTATTCCAAAAGGATTATATCAATGGTTTACCCAATAAATACTCCGCAGGCTCAGTAGTATAATAAACTAGCACTCGCTTGTAAATATCGCTGCCCCTGTGCGATTTCTTCTACTGATGCTCGAGTGGTGCTCTGGTTCCGACTTTTCCCGGTGCCGGAAAAATCCCCGTCTTTCCCAAGAAAATCCTTGTTAGTATCCATCTACTTGATAATATACTATTAAACACTATTTTATCTTGGTTCGTAAATCAGTTCTTATATGGCTTTTGCTGGTAGAGAGGTCCTTCATGAAGGTGAGTTTTTGGGGTGTGCGCGGCTCCTTTCCGGTGGTATCGCCTCAGTGTGCCGGCTACGGCGGCAACACCCCGTGCCTCGAAGTGGATACCGGCTCCTGCATACTCATCGACGCCGGCACGGGCATACGAAGTGCAGGTAAGGCCCTGGTAGAAAGAGGGGTAGAGCAGATCCACCTGCTGCTCAGTCACACCCACTGGGATCACATCCAGGGATTCCCTTTTTTTGCTCCTCTATATGAAAAAAACACGCGCATTCAGATCTATTCGCTCAGAAGGCAGGGACATTCCCTCGAGGACGTCTTCAGGGACCAGCAACAGCCATCCTTCTTTCCCAAATCTCTGGAACAAATCAATGCCGAACTCGTATTCACCGAACTGGAGGACGGCCAGAGTTTTACCATCGACGATAGCAAAATCCTCTG
>CAXFTV010000689.1:0-11764 GCA_964005845.1 uncultured bacterium | reverse complement strand
TCGGCAGGTAGAGGGTATTGCCTTCGGTGATTTCTCTGAGGTCCATGTTGCCGCCGTAATCACCCGCCGGCCCGGTCGTGGCCGCCCCCACTTCCGGGGCGCAGCCGATGGTGCCGATCATGGGCCGATAGGGCAGGCCGACCGCGGGACTCCACCAGACCTTGCCGTCCCGGATCGGCGCGATGCGGGTATTGACCGGAATGTCGAGCCCGAGGAATTCGCCGATACCCAGTCGCGCCCAGGTCATATCGTTGGCCGCCTGGCCCAGGCGCGGCTCGATCTTATCGATCTGTACGGCCAGGGTGTCACCCTTTGCCGCGCCCGCGATAAAAATCGGTCCGGACTGCGGATTGCCGTGCGGTTTTTTCTCCAGGTCGCGATGATCGCCTCGTTTGCGGACCAGGCCGTTGAAGGTGTCCTCGGTCTCGATTCGCACCGTCTCTCCCGGTTGAATTGTGAGCGCGGCCGGGTTGTGCCTGCTGATTTCGTAATAGAGGGTGCCCAACTTGATTTCTTTCATTGGCATTTCTCCGTCAATCGTCCCACTCGATAATGACTCCAAGGGCTTCCTCGGGGCTGTTGAAGAGCATGTGATAGGCCGCGGCGGTTTTTTCCCAGGGCAGGCGATGGGTAATGAGAGGTTCGACATTTATGGTGCCGTCCAGCAGCATTTGGGCGGTGTCGTTCAGGTGGGCGCGGGGATCGGGGGCGTTCCAGTAGCCCAAGACGATCTGGCTGGCCTGCATAATCCCCGAATCCAGCGGCAAGAGCCCCGACCCCGGCACTCCATCGCCCGCCTGGTATTTGGAAATCAGGTGGATGACGCCCCCGTGGCGCAGCATTCGCTGCGCCTGTTCGAAGGATTTGATGCCGGCGTTGCCGCCGACGCACTCGACCACGACATCGGCGCCGCGGCCATCGGTTTGCTCTTTGATTGCCGCAACCGTATCGATTTCCGCCGCATTCAGCACTGTATCGGCACCGCAATTTGCCGCAATGCTGCAGCGCAGCGGGGTCGCGTCGACGACGATCACCCGCCCTGGATTGCGTGCCCGCACCGCCTGGGCGTAGAGATTGCCGACCAGGCCCTGCCCCAGCACCACGACGGTATCGCCCGGTTGAATCGGGGTCGCCCGCGACCAGGCCAGGCCGCCGTTGGCCAGCGGCAGAAAGGTCGCCTTTTCATAACCGAGGCCATCCGGCAAGGCAAAAACCCGGTCGCCGCTACCGCCCGCTGCGCGCACGACATACTGGGCGTGGGGCGCCTGGACCATCACCCGGTCTCCCGGCTGGACCTCGGCGACCGCCGCGCCGACGTCGACGACTGCCCCCGCATCCGAATAGCCCATGATTTCCGGACTGACGGCTTCTTCCTTCACATAGCGGGCAAATAACTCCGAACCCCGGCTGATGAGGCTGCGCTTTACCTTGACGAGAGCGTCCTGGGGGCCGGGTGAGGGCACTTCTACATCGACCATCTGGACGTTGCCGACACCGGTCAATTTTTCAAGTCTTTTCATTTTTTTGCCTTCCACGTTGGCGGAAATCTGAAGTTCAGAATGCGTCCAGCGCGGCGCCGACGGGCCCGTAGGATCAATGCGAAGGGGGCAGCCGGGCCAGTGGCATGGTCTACATATTCGGCCAGGGCGCCCATGGCGATGAGCGCATCTCGGCCAGCGTTCGGGTAGTCCGTGAAACGCGCGCATTTTTCCAGCGGGGTGCCGCACTGGGGATGGTGGGCCGGCAGACCGTGAAAACACAGTACCGCAGTTTTGCCGGCGCCTGCCTGGCACCAGCGCAGGCCGGATGCATCGACGCTGTCCTCTTGCGTTGGTGCGGGCGGAAAAGCTGTGAATTTCGCCGCTTTTTTTAAAAAATACGGCGGCCAAATTACAGTATTCGAGCAGGGGTGTCAAGCTTGGCTGCGGGTGGCTCTCGAGCGGGGTCGTGGCGGTTAAATAACCGTTCCAATACAAAAATACCGTTCCGGTTTGCCACTAAAGGTTGGTAGCCGAAGGGTCTTTTTCGTATTTTATCAGGGCCCGATCGACGCTCGGGAATTCACCGATTTTCGCCTCCGCGAGTCCGGTAAGCGACTCGTTTGAAGCGCCAGCTGGCGCAGGAGAAAAGGAAAATGGCTTCAAGTTTTCAGTGGCAGCTCTGCCATCCCCACGCGGATACCCCAGCGGACCGGATGCCCTGTCCCCGCGAGGCCCCCGGCGCCATCCTGGCACATCGGCACCAGCTCTACCTGTTCGGCGGTGGAACTCTCAAGTACGGTCAGTCCACCGGACAGGGCAACAAGCGCGCGCTCGGAGCGCTCAACGACCTGTGGAGATACGATCCGGCCGCCAATCAGTGGCAGGTGCTCCAGCCCGACGACGGGGCCGAGGGTTTCGCTGCCGCCGCCGCTCGGCCCTGTGCCCGCATGCTGCCCGCCTGGGTCGAGGTGGACGGTTTGTTCTACCTGTTCGGTGGTCTTTCCATCCTGGGCGCGGGCTGGAAATTCACTCTGCTCAACGACCTGTGGGTATACGATCCGGCCGCCGCTGAGTGGAAGCTGCTCGAAGCGGACGACGGCACGCTGCTGGAAGACCCCGATTGCATCGGCCGCGGCCGCCCGACCACCATCGGCGGTTTTGGCTGCGCCGTCCTGGACAAAAAGATCTATCTGTTCGGCGGTTGGGGCCACCGCGCTCCCCTGCCCCCAAGGGTCGCAACCACGGTCCTCAGCCGGCAACTCTGGTGCTACGACACCGAGCGGCATAACTGGCAGCACTTGCCGCCGACCCCGGAGTGGCCGCCCAAGCGCTACGTCCAGGCCATGACCGCCTGGCGGGGCAAACTCTATGTCTGGGGGGGACGCGATACCCAGGATCGCGATCCCCAGTTTTACAACGACCTGTGGGAATACGATCTGGCCGGAGAGCGCTGGACCTGCCTGCAGCCGCATCGTCCCGGCGATCCGGGGCAACCCTCGCCCCGCTACGGCATGGGGTCCTGCCGCATCGATGAGCGCTGGTATATCTTTGGCGGTTTTGGCCCCAAAGGCGATTTTTTGCCCGAGGAAACCAACGGTCCTCAACTCAACGATCTGTGGTGCTTCGACCTGGTGCAACAGCAGTGGCAGTGCCTCGAACCACACGACCATCGCAAAGACTACACTCACCAGGCCGCTCGGCCCGGAGTGCGCCGGGTGCCCGGCATGGTCGCCGGGGACGATGCCCTCTACCTGTTCGGGGGGCTGGATCTGGCCAGCGGCGAGCACGACGACGGTCCCGTCGTCGGCTTCAACGACCTGTGGCGCGGCCGGGCCTAGGCCCGGCGCCCTGAATATGCACTAGGCGGCTTCTTCGCTCAGTTGCAGATTTTTCCAGCGGTCGTAGTACAGATGCATCTTTTCCGGTAGCGCCTCCCGCACGCTTTCCCGCAAGCGCCACTCGAAGCGCCCATCTATTTTTTCGGGGGGATCGTCGTCGCTGTGTTTGCGCCAGCTGGCGGCCAGGGTCAGGCGTTCCACATCCTTTTTCATTTCGCCCTTGTGGATGGTTTTGCCATTCCAGAAGCCGACCTGTCCCTTTTTCATCTCGATGCACTTTTGTCCCGGTATATGTCCGTCCTTATCGTTGACCAGGGCGTTGCGCTCCTCGTCGGTCTGGCCGCGCAGATGGCTGCCCGGGACCAGAAACAGGCAGGCGTCGTCCACCAGCGGCACGTACCAGCGGGTGTGCACTTCGGGTTTGTTCAGCTGCTCCATTTCTTCTTCGAGGCTGCAGTTGGCATAATCCAGGGCCAGGTCCCGGTGCCACCCACCCGGAAAATCTTTGTCGTGCGGGTTGGTGCGCAGGTCGATCCAGCCCAGTCGCATTTCGGCGCCGATAAAGGCGCGCGAATAATCCATGGCCCAGTTCGAAATCATGTGCTTTGCAAAAACGGGTTCTCCCATTTCCGGGGCTAAAAGGCCCCTGATGCACCAGGGTTCGCCGGCGCCGGCCCAGTGGGTGTAGACGTCGACCTCTCCCGCTCGCACTCTGGCTTTGACGCGCTTGCCTGCGGCCACCAGTTCTTCCAGGTCCGGTGGCGGATTGTCCGCGACGAAGTAGCCCTCTGTGCAATACTGCTCCATTTGTTCCTGGCTGACCATATTTCCTCCCGTTGCTCCAGCCCTTCTGGTAAAGAGTGGCCGCCACGCGCATTCAGGCGCGGTTGGTGCCGTAGGCGGCGCCGATGAGATGCCCCTGTTCAAAGCGGCGCAGGTTCAGGCGCGTTATGTCGATCGAATGGGCGCCGCCGTCGACGATTTCCTCGGCCATGACTTCGCCGATGGCCGGGCCGATCTTGAAGCCGTGCCCACTGAAACCGGCGCACAGGTAAAAACCCTCTATTCCATCTACGCGCCCCAGGACCGGGTGCCAGTCCGGGGTTACGTCGTAGAGGCCGGTGTAGGAGTTGAGCGCCAGGATTTTGTCGAAGCAGGGCCAGCGTTTTTGCAGGCGTTCGCTCACCTCGGCGATGAACGAGACCTCGACTTCCTGATTGTAGCCATCGGGTTCGACGTACTCGTAATCTTTGGGAAAACCGCGCCCCACCAGGGCCCGGTCCGCGCCCTCGGGCCGGTAGTAGATGGCCTTGGCCATGTCGGAAAAACACAGCCTGGGGGGACCGCCGACGCCGGTGGTATCGAAGATGATCTCCTCTTCCCGCGTAACCTCGAGCGGCAGGTCTACCCCGGCCCATCGGGCGATGCGGTCGGCCCAGGGGCCCGCCGCATTGATCACCGCAGCGGCGGAAATATCGCCGCTGTCTGTGTGCACGCCTTTGACTCGGTTGCCCTCGGTGATGAGGCCCTGTACCGCCGTGAGCTGCCGCAGGCTGCCACCCAGTTCGATGAAGCGCTGCACGTAGGCGTGGGTGCAGGTCCGTGGATCGCAGTAACCGGAACGGGGTTCGTAGGCCATGCGATGGACGTCGGCCAGATCGATGCGGGGTTCTATATCGTTGAGTTCCTGGCGCGAAATTTCGCGCACATCGACGCCCAGCCGCTGCCCCATCTCGATATTGGCGGTGAAACCGTCAGAGACCTCTTCGGGTATGAGGAAAGCCCAGCCGCAATTGACAAAACCGGGGTCGCCGCCGATCACTTCGTCAAAGGCGTGAAAAATGTCGACGCTGCGCTTTACCATGCGCACCAGCTCCTCGTTGGAGTAGTGCTGGCGAACGATGGCGGCCGAGCGCCCGGTGCCCCCCGAAGCAATGAGCTGCTTTTCTATGAGAACGACGTTTTTGAGACCGCGCTTGACGAGATTGTAGGCGGTGGCGGCGCCGTTGATGCCGGCGCCGATGACCACGGCATCTGCAGTTTGCATCTAAATTTCTCCTGGATTTGGATGTTGTCCCGACCAGGCAATTTTAAAATTGCCAGTTTATAATAGCCATTTTTCCGGCAAAACACACCCCGATGGGCACCGGAGTATTGCAAGCGTGACACCGCCGTGCCGGCGCGATGGGCAGCGCCCGTCTGCCCTGCGAACCCATGGCCTGCCGGCAGTAGCGGCACGAGGACGGCAGCTGGAAGGGGTATAGGGGCGCTGTTCAATTGCTCGGGCAAAGGGGCAATGCCTTCCTGACCCAGTGCTTCCGTAGCGGCGATGGCACCAGGCGCGATTTGCTCCTTTCTCTTTGGAGCGGACGGCGATTATCTGCTCAACCTTTTAAAAGCGCCGCGCCCTGGGCCAGCGCCTGCAGCTTCAGATAGGCCTCGTCCATATCCATCGGATTTTGAACACCGGGCGAAAACCCGCAGTCCGGATTCAGGGTAATGCGCTCGGCATCCACGTATTTCAGGGCCGCTTCGGCGCGCGCCACCACGTCCTCGGGCAACTCGATTCGAGCGTCGCAGTGATCTATCACGCCCAGTCCCAGCACCTTTTCCCTGGGGAACTTGCTCAGCGCTTCGATACCGTGCGACTGGGGGGCCGCGAACTCCATCGCGAAGCGGTCGACCTGGATATCTCCCAGGGCTTCGATGATCGGCTCGTAACCGGTGTCCGAACTCCGCCGGCGATTGAAGTGACCGTGACACAGGTGCATGGAGAGGGGGATCTCCGCGTCCTTCACCGCTTCGTTCACCGTGCGGACACAGAGATCGATCTCGCCGCTCAAATCGCCGGCCCCGATGCGCTCGCGGACCGCCGGATCGGCCATCATCAGCATCCAGGGTTCGTCGAGCTGCACGTGGTCGACGCCGACTGCGGTCAGCTTGCGGATTTCGTCCCGGACGATCGGGGTGCACGCCTCCATAAATGCCTCGCGGGTCGGGTAGGCGCTGGTTGAGATCTCCGGCTTCCACATGCGCCAGGCCAGGATATAGGGCGAAGGAAGCGCGACGATGGACCGGTGGTTCGTGCGTTGCAGGAGGAACTTCGCCGCCTCGGTCGCCAAATCGCCGTGCTGCTCGATGCGTTCCGAGACCACCGGTTCCGTGACGTTGGCGCCAACGCTCATCTTGGCATCCAGCACAAAGCCGGAGACGTGCTCGGTGAACACCTTCACATAGCTCTCGCGGCGCCACTCGCCGTCGGAGACGAAATCGATGCCGGCGCGCTCCTGCAGGCGGATGGCCATGGGTACGGCGTCGTCGATGAGTTTATCCGCCTCTGCGCAGGAAATCTCACCGCGCTTGCGCTCCTCGATCAACTGCCGCAGCCACTGGGGCCGCGGCAGGCTACCGACGACGAAGGTGCTAAAAGGTTCGAGAGCAGAATTGAATGTCATTGGCATTGTCCTCAGCTGTTGGTCCCGCAGTTTCCGGTCGGGGACTTCTCCATGTCGCATACACCCTCTGTTCGCCACCGGCCCGGGAGTGGTGCATCGCACAGGGGCTTTTAACAAAGCCGAACTGGCCGCTAGCTAAATCCGCCGCTGGGGAACCAGGCCCTCTCCCCCGCCTGCTAATTCCATCTCCATTTGCCCCGCTGGATCGCTCCCTACCAGCTGGATGGGCTGCCGAATTTTTTTGCAGGCACCCTCAGCGCACGCCGATCTCCTTTTGCTGTCCCTCGACCGATTCGCGGTAGCGGCGATGCGACTCCGGATCGACGCGGGCGCTCTTGCCGTAGTAGACCATGGCCAGGGCCCGGCGCAGGCGGGTGCTGGGATTGCCCGCTGCACGGTGGATGGTGCAACTGTGGTGGACCAGCAGATCGCCGCGCTGCAAGCGGCAACTTAGCTCCCGGCCAAATGCCCCCAGGTCTTCCTCGTGCAGGCCCTGGGAAAAGCCCAGGACCTGGGAGGCCCGGTGGGACAGAATACCTTTTTTGTGGGAGCCGGCCACGTAGTGCAGGGTGCCGTTTTCGTCGTCCATATCGTCCAGAGCCAGCCACGTCGTAAGGGCCCGGTTGGGAACCAGGCAGAAGTAGAAACCATCCTGGTGAGGCGGGGTGGGCGTCCCCAATTCGGGAGGTTTAATAAACAATTCCAGCGATTGGGGCACGACTTCTTCACCGAGAAGTCCCGCGGCCAGCTCTAGCATCTTCGCACTCTTGCGCAGGGCGGCAAAATAAGGTGCTTCAGCGGCGGGAATGTTGACCTGCTTGAGGGTTTCGGAACGCTCGTAATCTTCGTACATGGCATCGTGTCGCGGCAGTCCGGGCACGACGTCGCGAAGGACCTGCTCGTAGTAGTGTTCGATTTTATCCATTTCCGCCGGCTGCATAAAGCCGGGTAGATGGACAAAGCCGTCCCGCTGAAAATTCTCTTTCAGTGCTGCCAGATTTTGCATGGCCGTCTCCCCGTTCCGTTGCGGATTTCGATCAGCGTCCTTTGGCCTCGATTTTGGCGATGAAATCGCCGCTTGCCCGTCCCGCAAAACTAGCGCTGAAGCCACCCGGTATCAGCGTAAAGGTCGGCGCCTCAGCAGGGCGCAGCAGGTAGGAAAAATGGCCGCTGTCGAGGCCGAGTTGAGGGCGGACAAAGCGCTCCCCGAGATCGTGAGTTTTTTCGTAACTACTGCGCTCGTCACGCATGGCAGAACCGGAAGGAATACAGATCGGCGTCCAGCAAGCGGAAGCGCAGCCTGATGGGCTGGTCCGTCAGGCGGTCCAGATTTCCCGCTGTCCACGCCACCCGCTCGTCGGTGGCGTCGCCGAAAATCTCGCCGCTGGTGGCCGCCACTTCACCCCTGTGATCCAGTACTTCCACCACCACCGAACCCATGGCCGAGGTGGCGTAGTTGAGTTCCATTTCACGGCCGCAGAATGCGAGCGGCCGGGTCGTGAGGACACCGCCCGAGTAGCCCGCATGGGCGGAGACAAAGCCGTCCAGCCGCAGTGCCATGCGCTCGAAGTGGCAGCTGGGGAAGTCCCGGTTGCGCAGCACGTAGAGCGACATCTCACCCTTGCCGGTGGGGACGATCCCGTTGGCCACCAGGTTGGTGCGCGACATCCAGTTGCGCGGATCCCTGCCCGGGCGGATGAAGGACTCCCGGAAGCGCCAGTCGAAGTGCAGGCCGTCCCGGCTGGACATGAAGACGGTATCGGACAAACCCGGCCACGGCGCGTCGTCGTGGCGCCGGCGTTCGGGGTGCATGCGCCGCGGGAAGGCCAGGTACACCTCCGGCGCCCGGAAGTAGGGGGTCGTCGCATTGGTGTAGAGATGCTCGCGGGGCTCCTCGCCGGTGTCGATGTCCCGCAGAGGCGTCCAGTGGATGAAATCGGGAGAAGTCGCCTGCCTGATCCAGCGGACGCCGCCGCCGAAGGAACCGCTGGCGCCCGCCTTGCCGCGGACGTAAATGGCGTAGTGGCCTCTGATGGAATCCCAAAAGGGCACATTCTGAGTGTCGAAAGGGGGATCTTCGAGTATGGGTTCCTCCTGCAGGTAGCGCCAGTGGATGCCGTCCGGCGAGGCCAGGGCCAGCAGTACTTCGCGGGTGGCCGGTCTGGCCTTATTGCGGGGCGGGGGCTTGTCGGGCTCCCGGCGTGCGAGTGATTCGGTGGAGTCGCGCAGCTCGCCAGTCTCGAGGTCGACGCGGCCGCGGCCGATGGCCTTGTAGCGCTGGTCGGGCGGGGCCGCGGGGTTGCCGTCCAGAAAGGGCACCAGATCGGTGGCTTTGCCGCTCCAGAAGATGTTGTTGTCCTTCGAGCCATTGAACTCGCAGAGACCCAGCGAAGGCTTGGTCCAGTGGACCCCGTCCAGGCTTTCGGCGTAGCTCATGGCTTCGTCGTGGACCGGGACGACGGCCTCGGCAGGTCCGAGCATGGACTCGGCTACATAGCCCCAGTGGCTGGGGCCGCGGTACCACATGCGGTAGAGGTTGCCGTCCTTGACGACGGTGTGGTAATCGACCGTGCTGCCCTCCCAGGCCTCCTTGAGTTCCAGGACGATACCGCGCGATTCGGGGGCGTGCAGGCGCAGGTCCACGTCCTCCATGCCGTCGATCAGCAAGTCGTCGATGAAAAGCTGGCGCCGGGTGCCGATGTCGATGCTCATATTCAATGAACTCCTGAGGATCTGTCCACAGTGTTGTCGGGGCCGTCGCGGCGGTATAGAAGATAGGACATCCACGTTAGCTCGCCGCTTGCGCCCTTCTCCGTCTGTGCCAGCGCATTTGCCACCGCATAGAAAGTTTATGGCGTGGCTGCAGCGGGCACAAGGTCGGGGACCTTGCGGCGCCGATCCGCTGCCCATCTGGCCGCCGCAACTACTCTTGCGGACAGCCGTCTTTTTGTTAATATATGCGGCTGGAGAACAAAACTTCCTGCAGAAGGATTTATATGGAATATCGCGAGTTCGGCAAAACCGGAATGAAGTTGAGCGCCCTCGGTCTGGGGGGATTGCTGGCCCATTATTGGGAGGGGGAATCCGGCCATCCAGCGCCCGAGGAGAAGCAGCGCATCTACCTGCGGGCGGCGGCGGCGGGGATCAATCTGTTCGACATGGGCTACGGGGACGAAGTCCATATCCCGGAGGCGTTGAAGGGCTATGCGGCGGAGCGTTACTTTTCCTTGAAAGTAGGCGAGCCCCTGGCGGCGGAACTGGAGGGCACGATAGACAAACACCTGACAAATTTGCAGCGGGATGCAATCGACATCCTGCGGGTGCACTACTATGCCTTCGTGCAAGACGAGGGGCTGCGCGAGAAGGTCAGCGCGCTCAAAAAGGCCGGCAAAGTGCGGGCGCTGTGCCTGATACGCCACTTCGAGGCCGACCGGGAAGCCTATGTGGAGCGGGGTCCGGCAGCAGAGGCCGACGCCGACCTGGTCATCTACAATTACGTCTGCCGCGGCCAGGAGCCGGGCATCGAAAAATCGGCCAGCGCCGGCAAGGGGGTGCTGATCATGAAGGCGCTCGGCGGCCAGTACCTGAGCTGGGAGCACAAGAATCGGACGGATTGGACCAGGGCCACAGAGGAAACACTGATCCAGCTGTCGCCCCTCGGCGAGAGCATGCGACACGAATTGAGCCTGGTCCATTCCTTTACCGCCGGTCCCTGGCGCGAACTGGCCGCGCCGGGGGAGAAGATCGCCCCAACCGGTCCGGCCCTGGCCTGGGTGCTCGAGAACAAAAACGTCGGCAGCGTCCTCGTGGCCGTGGCCAGCGTCGCCGAACTGGAGGCCGTTCTGGAGGGGGTCTAATAAGCGGGATTTCGCGCCATACCGCACCCAATCGCACAATCGGGAGCCGCCGGGCCGCCGTGGAAACGAGGATCGAATGGAGCTGGAAATAACGCCGCGTCACAGGGAAGAGTACGAGCGCGATGGCTATACGCTGGTCAAAGGCGGCTTTGCCGGCGACGAGTGCGATCGCTTTATCGAGTACATGATGGATTTGCAGGCGGGGCGCACCAGCGTCGAAGGCTATCCGCAGCGCCAGCCGGACGACTGGAGTCGCTTGATCAGCCGCAGCCTGCACCATCCCGCCGGCCTGTCCTGGATGCTGGATCCCAGGTTGCGCCAGCCCCTGCGCACCTTCCTCGGGGATGAGCCGGATGGGGTCCAGAGCATGTATTTTTATGTCGGTTCGGAACAGCGCCGGCATCAGGATGCGTTCTACCTGCCCGGATGCATGTCGGCCTGGGTGGCCCTCCAGGAGGTTGGGGCCCGCAACGGCAGCATCCACGTCCAGGTGGGTTCCCACAAGGGACCCCTGATGGAAAAGCGGGATTTCAGAGGCGCTGAAGAGGGCGAGCGGGGCCTCTGGTACGGCTGGGATCAGGACGATGCCTTCGATGCCCTATTCGAGCGCAACGGGTTGCCGGAAATCGCCATTGAAGCCGAGCGCGGCGACGTCGTCTTCTTCGACGGCCGCCTGATCCATCGCGGCGGTCCGATTCTGGAGCCGGAGTCCTTTCGCCACAGCTGGGCCGGTCATTATATTCCCCATTCTTATAATCCCTGGCCCTACGAGAGCGAGCCCAGGTTGCGGGTTTCTTTCGATGGGTTTTGCCGTTTTACTCCTACCCACTGACGCAAAAGCGAGGGCCCTCGCGTTGTGGACAAGGGAAATTTCACCCCGGTTGCTCCGGCCCATCGACGCCAAAGGCGTGCAGGTAAAGGCGTGTGATCTGGTTGAGATTGCCGTAAAAGGCGCGCACTTCGGGATCGGGATGATCTTTCCAGAACATGGGCGGAATGAGTGAGTCGTCGGCCAGATAGGGGCGCTGGCGGTGGCCGTAGTAGATCTGCACGGTCTTGCGCTCGCTCCGGGTCGGCCGGGTTGTGGCCGTATGCAGCACCGCCACGTTGAAAAGGCACACCGTGCCGGCGGG
>CAXFTV010000688.1:0-4310 GCA_964005845.1 uncultured bacterium | reverse complement strand
TTTTGTTTGGCACGAGCCCACATGCACTACCCGCCGGATGCCCCGCTGCTGGGCGCCCTCCAATACATTCCACAGACCTTTGAGATAGATCAGAATACTTTTGTCTATTGCCTCATCCGGGGAAAGTCCTGGCGGCGTTCGGTAGAGAATCATGTGCAAAATGCCGTCCACCCCCTCCAGGGCTTGGGCCACCGCTTCCGAGTTGGTTATATCCCCGTAAACCTTCTCGCCTGCGTTCCACTCTCCATCTATGTCTTGCCACGCGTCCCAGGCTTCGGGGCCGATATCGCAAGCGCGCAGTTCGTGTCTGCCGGCGGCATTGGCCAGGAAGGCTCGGCCCAGCCAGCCCGCGGCGCCGAATATAGCTACTTTCATTTTTTTCCTTTCGCTAAATAAATTGTCGCCCGGTGCAGTGCTCGCTGCTAATCCCGCTCCCAACGACTGGGGTTTATGCCGGGCGCCTGGCGCGGCATATCGGGCGGTTTATTGCCGCCCTCATAAATCCAGATACGACCGCTGCGATCGCCCAGAAGGGAACGCACGGGCGCCGGACATTTAGCTACTTCGGTGGGATCCCACGGCTCGACCTCACCAGCCGGACCGGACCAGGTCGGCCGGTACGAGAGCTGGATGGATTCGCGTGCATAAGTTCCCACGTTCGGATAGTTGCCGTGGAAGAGGTTGTGACTGAAAACCACGGCGGCCCCAGCCTTGCAGGTCACCATCACCTCTTCGGGGTGCTCCTCGTAGCGCAGGTAGGGATTGGCCTGGTTGTGATAACTCAGGTGGCTCCGCGGTATCACCCGGAAAGGGGAAACCGCGGGGATCAGATCATCGAGGTAGTAGAGAACGCGGACCAACCTCGGACAGGTGTATTCGTTGGGGAAAATTTTGGACCCCCAGGGCTGGCCGTCGCAGTGCAGGCTGATGCCCGGGTGTCCCGGTTCGGAGCGCCCGTAGTCGCACGACATCAACACCATCTCACCACACAGATTTTCGAGGAACGCGATCATTGGCGCAAAGGCGATCAAATCGGTAACCGGCCCGCCGGCGAACTGGACGTTCGACTTGCCGCGCTGGTGCACGCTGTAATCCACGTGGGTAGTCTCAAAGGTGGCGACCTGCGCCTTGATCCGGGCAATGTGGTCGGCATCGAGCATATCGGGCAACAGGACGTAGCCTTCGACTTCGAGATGCTGAATCTGCTCTCCCTGCGATAGTCGGCTCCAGTCGCGTTCGTCGATGCGCGGAAAGTTCTCAGCCGGTTCCCCGGTAGAGGAAGCGGTCATCTTGGGGACCTCCTGTATGCTGGTAAATTTTCTCGGCAACTGCTATTAATTTCCAGAACGGCAGGATTAGTGTCAACCGGCGGCAAGAAAGTTACCGGGCCAATTTTTCCCCGACGAAGAGTCGGACGAGACCCATTCGGGGAGCATTTTTCCGGCCGCCAGAAACTGTACCTTAAAGCCCTTTGGTCATTGCCCTCTGCACCAAGCGGCTCGCACGTGCGCAGACTTTCTGCTTGCCGGCACAAAGCGCCCAGCGCCCTCGTAGCATTGCACCTCCCCAACTTGACCATGCCTGGTGGCTTTGTTTATTTTCCCCTTTGCCCTGCCATTAAATTGCCTCCGCTATCCTGCACACCTGGCCATACGCACACAAAATCGCCAGCGCAATTCGCATCGGGAGAAGAGCAGATGAGAGCCGCAGCAATTCCCTGGGAAAAAATCGGCAGACCCCTGGAAGACCTGTTCCGCTACGAGCGCGAAATCGGCCATTACGAACACGCCAGCTACGACCTCCTCTCCACCCTCGTACACCAGGAAACAGACACGACCTGGCATTCGTACCTGGTGGCGAATGATCACTTTGAAACCCTGGTTTCCCAACTCATCGCCATTGCAAAAAAAGACCGCCAGACACCCAGTGCGGCGCTTGCCGAGATCCGCACCCTTACCGCCGCGGCACTTGCCCGGGACTCCGGCCAGGGACTTGCTTTCCTCGCGGTATACCTGGAGCAGCGGCCCCACTTTCCGCCCAAAATTCGCGCTCAACTGGATCGACTCGCCACCGCCGGGAATACCTCCACTCCCCTGCGCGCGGCAAGGTTTTCCACCGCCTTCAAATCTACAAAACCCGAGAATAATCGCCCCGATGCCAGTGCGGCGATCTTCGCGCACTGGTGCGCGAAGATCGCCCGCGAAGAAATCGGCGAGGAACGGGCCCGGGCGTTGCCCGCACAGATCCTGGAGGCCGAAAACCGGTTGGCGGATTACTTGCAGGAAAAAGCAGGCGCGGCAGCGGCAAGCGATGAAACCATGGTCTACGAGCGCTATGGCGATGTCTTCACCGCGAGTCACATCCCAGCCATGACCGACCTAGTGCTGGCCACAGAACCTCTAAGGCGCCCGGTCCCTGCCGCCGAGCTCGAGCTTTTTCTGCAAAACCACTCCAGGGAAGAAGCCCTGCAGCGCCTTGAAAAAATAAATGCCTGGCTGGCCAGAACCAACCGGCAGAATCACGATGGGGTCCACCTGACCCCCCTGCTGCTCGGCCACTTGGCCCAAGAGGCCCCGCTCGAATCCCTTATTGAAGAATTGGAGCAGCTGCGTTGCAAGACCCGGGCCGGCCGCTTCGACATCGACAACAAATTGCAAAAGGATCTGGAGTACTGCCGTTTCTCCACCGAGTATAACTGGCAATTGGACGGGGCGGGGGCCACGCCCGATCACTACGGCCTCTTCGAGGACCTGCCAATTTTGCCGCCCCAGGATGAGGAAGCATTCGAACTGCAGGGACAGCATCTGGTGGAAGTGAAGCGGATCGCCTTCGAGGCCGTCGGCTTCCTCCGCTTTTTGCGCACCTTCCGCCGACGCACCAGCCGGCCCATCGTGGTGGTGGGCAACGATCGCTACGGCCGCCAGTGGGTGGTCGAGCCCCTGGAGGATTATCTCAAGGACGGATTCACAGTGCGCTACTTCCGCAACCCCTCGCACAAATCCATGCGCCTGACGGTGCGCCACGAACTCTTCCACAGCATTCGCATGGGCTTCACCCGCGACTTTGTCCTCGAACTCAATGAACACATGCCCCACGTCGTCATCACCGACAGCTGCAGCCCCTCCCACAGCCCTAATTTCATGCGGCTTTCGCGCGGAACGCGCGATTATCTAAACTGGTTCATGGCCTTCAACGACATCCGCGCCGGGGGCGACTGTACGCGCTACGAAAGCGACAGCTCCCTGCCCCCACAACACCTCCTCGAGCTGAAGAAGTGGAACGAATTCACCCGGGTGCGGCGCCAGCTGCGCGACTGGGTCAAGCCGGGATCGACCTACAAGGTCGGACACTGGGCCCCGGTATTGAAAGAGCAGGTGCGACTGGGCGATTTCATCGTAACCCGCAAAGATCCCGACCTGGACGACGACAGCCCGCAGGTCATCCTGGCCAACCCGGCCATCTACCCGGATGACAAAGGCGAAGTGCCCGAAATTCTACACGGCACCCAGCCATACTACTTCGACGGTCCCGAGCGTTATATCAAAGAGGATTTAATTCTCGGCTTTGGGGCACACGGCTTTGAGACCCGCTTAAAGGGCACCACTACCGACACCTTTGTAGCTGCTATCCAGCACCAGGTAAAAATAGAGATCGAGGGGCTGCTGCAAGAGGGCCAGTGAAGCTAGCTTTAGAGAGCGGAAAAACTCCGCCCTTTCGGACCCGGCTCGAGAGTGCCTGAAGCTAGGACGTCTCCTGTACCACCGTCCCCTCAATGCCGCGCAGACCATCCTCGTAGGTGTAGTAGTAAACCACCAGCCCCCGTCCATCTTCCAGTTCCACCGACCACGGATAGCCACAATCCGATCCATGTGAATCGGCGCGCACGACCAGATCTGGCGCGGTGTCCAGATCCTGACCCTCCGCTTCGAGGACGCGCGCCAGGCATCCCATCTGCCCCTCCCAGCGGGTGCCCACAGTGGCGAAGATCCGACCGTCCTTCAGCCCCAGTAAGTGTCCCGGGCAACCCTTCATAGTGGTCTGGCGCCAGGGGGAAAAACTCTGCCCGCCGTCGTCGGAGTGAACCTCGGCCAGGAAGGGATATCTGTGCTCGGGCCGGCGCGGGTGACAGCGGAACAATACCAGGATTCTCCCAGCCGGCGTCCGGTAAATCGCCGGCTCACTGAAGTGCGCTACCTCGTCCTCGGCGATGCGGCCGGCGTACTCCCAGGTTTCGCCTTTGTCCCGGGACGCGCGCAGCATGCCAAAAAAGGGCTGCGCGCCATCCGGCTGTTCAGTGGCCTTACCGGGCA
>CAXFTV010000687.1:0-3112 GCA_964005845.1 uncultured bacterium | reverse complement strand
GAACGGGGTATTACCCGGAAGGGCGACACTTCGGGCGTCAGATCTTCCAGATAGTACAGCACCCTTACCATTGCCGGAACGCTGCCCTCGAAGCCAAAGATCTTAGAGCCGTAGGGCTGCCCGTCGGTATGCAGACTGATACCCGGGTGTCCGGGTTCCGAGCGCGCGTAGCCATAATGCGACAAAAGAATTTCCCTTCCCATGAGTTCGCGCAGAAAACTGATGGTAGGGGGATGAGCAATCAAATCGGCAAAGGCGCCGCCGCGAAATTCGAGGTGGGGACAACCGCGCTGATGCACGCTGTAGTCAACCGGGGTGGTCTCCAATTTGGCGGTTTCGGCCTTGAGCTGCTTGAGGAAATCAGGACTCAACAGAGCGGGTAGCACCAGATAGCCCTCGACTTCGATCTGATGTATGCGTTCGCCCAGGCTCAAAGCGGACCAATCGCGATCGTCAATTCTGGGTGTAGACATTTTGCTCTCCTTAAAATTAGCCGGTCGTTTTTTTGCTGAGAATAATCAGAAGCTGGCCCCTGGTCAAGGAACCGCTAAAAATTTGGCATTACTTCTGCAGCGAAAAGACGCATCGATTGCATCACCTGTACATGACCCATATCCCCCCACCTGAACCAGCACAGAACTTCCCCTGCACCCACCGCTTCCAAGGCGGCAATCTCTTCGGCCACCTTGGCGGGGGGACCAAAGATAACGCGCTGGTTCAGGTACTGCTCCAACTGGCTATCCAGTTCGCTTTGGGAGGGCGTCGACTGCGCCAGCCGATTGCGCAGACGCACTAGTTTGGCGGTCGCCGCGCGGACCTCCTCGCGGGCCTCCCCTTCTTTGGTGGCAACGTAAATATTGCGCAGAATGCCGGTGTGTCGCAGATTGGACTCAATTTCTCCTGGAGCCGCACCGGCGCACCGCGCCGCTTCCCGGTAAATCGCCAGGTGAGCCGGAATTTTCTGGCGCTCTACCAGCAATAATAGCCTGCAGCTGGAACGTGCTGTCCGCACTACCGAGTCGCCGCTGGTGGCAGCTATGGCCAAGGGTGGATGCGGCCGTTGCAAGGGACGCGGCATAATAGATGCCTGGTGGAAGTTATAAAAAGTGCCCTGGTGGTCGAATTGCTCCCGGCACCACGCTTTGCGCAAGATCTCCACACTTTCCCAAAGACGCTCATGGCGTTCTTCGATATCCACCCCGTAGAGGGCAAATTCAAAAGGCGCATAGCCTGGCCCCAGGCCGGCCAGAACTCGCCCCTGGCTGAGTTGGTCCACCAGAGCGATTTCTTCGGCCAGCCGCAATGGATGGTGCAATGGGACGACGTGCACGGCAAATCCTATACCTACCCGCTGGGTGCGCATGGCCACGGCCGCAGCCAGCACCGAGGGCGAGGCACAGGTCCCAAAGGCCGTTGCGTGGTGTTCCGTCAGCCAGACATTTTCAAAGCCCAAAGTCTCGGCCGCGACAATCTCTTCCAGGGTCTCCTGGAGAAGTTTCTGGCTACTCGAATTCTCTGCCAGGGGCAGAATTTGAAAACTGCCGAAGCGCATAATCAGATCCGCTCCCAGCGACCGGGATCGATGGCGGGTGACTCGCCAGCCCTATTTGCGGACTTGTTGCCACCCTCAGAAGTCCAATGCCGGGTGTTGCGATCGCCGAATAAGAGTTGTATTGCCGCGGCTAGAAGCGCCACCTGTTCCCGCTTCCAATCCTTCGCGGCTGCGCTTGGTCCGGCCCATGCCGGGCGGTAGGAAAGAGCCAGCATTTCGCGTGCATGCTCCCCCGCGTTGGGGTAGTTGACTTGGAAAACCCTTTGGCTTTTCACCACTGCCGAACCTGCCCTGGCCGCAACCAGGACCTCTCCTGAGTGGGCCTCGAAACGGCCATAGGGATTCCCTTGCGCCTACATCGACAGGTGCGAGCGCGGCACCACGCCAAAAGGAACCACTCGAGGACTTAGATCATCAAGGTAGTAGAGCACCCGGGCCGCTACCGGCATGCTGGCTTCGTGTCCGCAAACCCGGAAGCCATAGGGTTGCCCGCCATCGGTGTGCAAACCGATCCCCGGATGTCAGGGTTCGGAGCGGGCATATACATATGAAATCCTTTTTTCAGTTTTTCTCCCCGACCTCGGCATCCTGGAGTTGGCGCAATTCCCAGGCTGCGGAATCGGCTAGCTCGACATCGTCGTAGCGCACCAGGCCATCTTCGGGAATATCGCGCCTTAGTACTGCACCCTGCGACAAGCCTACGGGCAATAGATTTTCTCCTCGGGCCACCACGGCTTTCTCGAGCAATCCATAGACGCAGTACCCTCCTTCGCCATCCAGAACCGTTCCCGCGCTCAGGCTTTTCTTGGCGGCGCAAATGACCTCGGCATGCTGGCCGATTGGGGTGCCGCTGGGCTGGTTGTCTAGCATGATCCGCGCCACCGTAATGGGCATTTCGTGTCCGCACCAGTGCTGCGGCCGGTAAATCATTGAATAACCGCTGCGCTGACCGATTATCTGGCCGATGATTTCGCCGTAGGAACCGAGCGAGTCCATGATATGAGGCACCCGGCCTTCGACGACACAATAGAGCCCGCCGCGGATGCTGCGTTCGACGCTCACATCCCTTTCGTCGATGGAACTGACTGCTTCGACGACGCCCTCCTGTTCGAGGATACCACCCCTGTTCTCGTGGCTGAGTTTATCGGGAATTTCGCGCAGATCGGCAGTTGGAAAATGCATGCCGCGCACATCGGGCACCAAGCCGCTCATATTCGCCAGGCAGGCCATCTCAATGGCGTGTTTGGTGCCGTCGAGAAAGGATCCGAACATCTGGGCGTTATAATCCCTACCGGTAAATCCATACATCCTGGGGACGTCGTCGGGATTTGCCTTCCGGAACGAAGTCTTGAAACGGGTGCCCTTGCCCGCGGCTACAACTCTGAAGCCGAGCGCACTGGCCCAATCCCACAACTCGAAGGCGAGAGAGGGTTCGTCGCCGTATGCAGCGCTGTAAATTACCCCTGCCTCAGCAGCTAGTTTTCTCAACTGCAATCCCACCACGACATCGGCCTCAACTGTAACCATGACCACGTGTTTGCCCTGGGCTATGGCGTAGCG
>CAXFTV010000686.1:0-6222 GCA_964005845.1 uncultured bacterium | reverse complement strand
CGTGGCCAAGAACGATGGCTGCCGTCGGCCGGTACACGTGCTCGTACCGCCGCGCACCGTGCTCAGCGCCGCCGCGCCGGCGCCGGTAGTCAGCCGCGTCACCACCTGCCACCGGGCCGTGGACGCGATGCTGCAGGCGCTGGCGCAAATCGTGCCCGAGCGCGTCATGGCCGGTTACTACGGGGTCAGCAACATCTGCAATATAGGCGGGCACGATGCGCAGACGGGCGCGCCCTGGGTCTACTTCGACATCGAAGTCGGCGGCTGGGGCGCCCGCCCCCAGAGCGATGGCCTGGACGGCTTCAGCGCCCATATCCACAACGTCGCCAACACCCCTGTCGAGGTCGTCGAAAACAGCCATCCGGTGCGCGTCGAACGCTACGAGCTGCTGGCGGACTCGGGCGGCGCCGGCCTATACCGGGGCGGACTGGGCCTGCGGCGCGATCTGCGCGTGCTGAGCGATGACACAGCGCTCAACCTCCTGGGGGATCACTGTAAATTCGCCCCGCAGGGCCTGCTCGGGGGCCGGGACGGCGCCAGCGGCCGCTACGTACTCAACCCCGATACCGACCGGGAACGCGTCCTGCCCAACAAGCTGTCCAATTATCCCATGCAGAAGGGGGACGTGATCTCAATGCAGACGCCCGGCGGCGGCGGCTACGGCGACCCGGCAAAACGCGCCGCCCAGGCCATCCGGCGCGACCGCGACGAGGGCAAAGTCAGCGCCCCCTGACGCCGCCTGTGCGGCACCGAGTGGGACCAGGACGAGGAAGGCTACTGGCCGCCGAATGTACCCAGACCTTTTGTGTACTGAAAGGGCTGGGGGAGATTCCCCCCCTGGGATGGCGGACACGCGCCCTCGGGCCGCGGCGCAAATTGCCGCAGAGCCCGAGGAAATCCATGGAGTTATCATGCAAACAGAAAAATCCGCAGAGCGGAAATTGTCCCTCGACGCCGCCGCGCTGGAGCAGCGCGGCCAGCTCGACCAGCTCCTGTACGACGCCGCTGCAAATGCCATCACCCTCGAGGACATGCAACTGATCGAAGACGATGCGGCGGCCATCGGCATGCCCGAGGGCGCCAGCGACCGATCCTGGTTCGAACGCCTGCACCAGGGGGTGATGATCCGCAAAGATCTGCTGCTGGACGATGCGCGCGCCTTTGCCGGCTACCTGCTCTTCAATGGCATGGAAGCGGAGGGCAACGATTTTCCCCTGCATCTGCGCATCAACGGCGAGCAGCTGGTGCGGCTGCCCACCAAGCTGGCCCACCCCTTTGCCAGGCAGTACTACACCAACGACTGGGGCGGCGCCCACTTCGACAACTGGTTTGTGATCCCGCTGCCGGTGGGAGCGCTGCGGCAAGGCTGCAATCAAATCGCACTGTGGGCCGAATCGCCGGAAACCAGCTGGGAAATTATGGTGGCGGCGGATTCGGAGTACGAAAAAGGGTCGCAGACGCGCACCCGCCACCCCAACCGCAGCGCCAAAAGCACGGACCGGGGCGCCAGCTGGGATTTTGAGCACCTGGGCTGGAAAAACGAACTGGACGGGGAATACGCCATTCGCCTCAGTCTGGACCGCTATGCGCGGGAGGGCCTCTACGTGTCGCCGGTTATCGATCTGGCGGCGGATGGCGATGGCATCAAAAAGCTGCTCGACATCCAGCGCGCGCGCCTGCAGTGGGAGGTGGATGTGCCGCCGCAGTGCAGCGTCGCCATCAAGGTGCGCCACGGCGACAGTCCGCTGCCGACTTCGCCCTCCTGGTCCAGCCCCGAAAAAGTGGACAACTTGACCTGGACGTGGCAGGCTGCCGCCGGACGCTACCTGCAATTCGAAATGGCGATGCGCACCGACAACCCCCTGGCGACGCCGGCCCTGAAAGGGCTGTCTGTGGAGACCGCGACGGCGCCAACCGGCGACGCCCGCTTCTTTTACCGCCTGGTGAAACTGGACAACAAAAAGGTCAGCCGTCCCTCCCACCCCTTCGTGCACGAGGATTTCGCCCGCCTCCGGGAGCTGCGCGAACGCTTTGAGCTGGACCAGGTCGTGGCCGGGGCGCCGACGGAATTTGCAGCGCAGTTGCGGCTGCTGCGCTGGTCCTATGAAGTGCCGCTCGGACGGCTGAATCCGTACCTGTGGAACTACTATGATCTGCCGCAGCTCGAACGGGATGCCCAGGGGCGGATAAAAATGCTGGGCCCGTACGCAAAGCGCCGCCGCGACGGCCATTGCCTGTATTGCAATCTGACTCTGATTGCGGCCTGTCTGGCCATGGGCTATCCCGCCCGCTGGGTCAACATCTCCACCAAACACACCTACGGACACGAAGTGACCGAAGTCTGGTCCAACGAATTCGACAAGTGGATCTTTCTGGACGCGACGCTGGACTATTATATCTACGACCCCGACAGCGGCATTCCCATGAACCTGGGGGAAATAAGCCAGCGCCTGGCCGAGATTATGCCGGGACCGGCGACCTGGGAGCACCCCATCCAGTGGCACCTGCCCGACCCGGCCCTGCTCGACCGGGTGCGCATCGCCTGCCGGCAAGGCGACAACCACTACACCGTATGGGATCCCGACAACGCAATGGGCAACCTCTTGTTCAAAGGACATTTCCAGCTGCCGCTGCGCAACGATTTCGCCAGCCGGCCCAGGCCCGTACCCTGGCGCGTCTCCAGCAACTGGGGCGGGGATCAATTCTACTGCTATTACAGCGACACCTTCCCACGCAAGCGGGAGTACCAGCGGCACTCCAAGCGCCTGCAGGACTTCTACCCGCCGCTCAACCGGGCGGAGCTCTTCCTCGGCGAAACCCGACAGCCGGGCGTGCTGCAGGTGGAGTTGGACAGCGCCACCCCCGGCTTCGAAACTTTTCTGATCCAGGTGGACGGCAAGGGCTGGAACGCACATCCCGAACCGGCGCTGGAGTGGCATCTGCACGAGGGCCTGAACCAGCTGCGCGCAAAAGTCCGCAACAGTGTGGGCGTGTGCGGCCCGGAGAGTTCCGCCACGGTGGTCGTCAACAACTGATCACCCATAGCCGTACGCCCTGACCACATCCTCATCCAGGCCCATAAAGTGGGCGATTTCGTGCACCAGCGTCACCTCGATCTCGTGTTCCAATTCCCCGGGCTCGGGAAAATCCTCCATCAGCGGCTTCCGGAACAAGTAAATCACCGCCGGCAGCTCCCCCGAATCCTCGACGCGGCGCGCCGGCAGGGGCGTACCTTCGAAAAGCCCGTACAACATCTCGTCCGCATCCCCCGTCACCTCCTCCACCAGGCGCGGATCGGGCCAGTCCTGCACCAGGATTGCCACATTGTCCATGGCTGCGCGAAAGCGCTGCGGAATACGCTCCAGGGCATGCTCGACCAGCTTTTCGAAATGACTGCGTTTCATATCTTGGCGCTGCTTTCAAAACCCGCCTACCACATCGACTTGCGCTCTCCCCAGGGGCGCTCCCGCAAGGCCTCTTCGTTCATCTCCGTCCCCCATCCCACCCCCGTCGGCACCGCCATAAAACCATCGACGATGGTGGGATTCTGCGTCGTCAACTGCTCGCGCCACGGCACATCGTCAATATCGATTTCCATAATCCGCACATTGGGCAACACCGCGCACAAACTGGCGCCGATGAACGAGGACAGGTGGCTGTAGTAATTGTGCGGCGAGAGATTGAACTGGTAGACCTCGGCCAGTTCCCCTACCTGCTTTGCCGGCGCAAAGCCGTTCCAGGCGATATCCACCATGAAAACGTCGGCCGCGCGGCGCTCGAAATAGGGAATGAACTCGCGCATGTAGATGAGATTCTCCCCCGTGCAGATGCGCGTCTCGGTCGACTCCTTGATTTCCAGCAGCCCCTCGGGTTCGTACATGTCGATTTCCAGCCACAACAGTTTGTACGGCTCCAGCACCTTGGCGATGCGCTTGCAGGCCTCCGGCTTGAAATTGAAATTGAGATCCAGGTTGATATCTACCTCGGGGCCCACCGCATCCCGGAAGGTGCCGATGAGGGTGTCGATATGGCCGAGCAACTGCGTCGATACATTGCCGTCGGTACTATCCGGACCGCTGGCGAAACCGGGAAAATGCGCTGTGGGCGGATCCCCTGGAAAGACGATATTGGTCTTCAGGGCGCTAAAACCGCGCGCCACCACTTCGCGGCCCAGGGCGGCGATATCGTCCATTGTGCGCAGCGGCGCCACGTCCTCCAGGTAGGCGTGCTGCAGGGCCCGGGTAGTGCTGCAATGCGACCAGTAGACGCGCACCTTTTCCCGCGTCGGGCCGCCGAAAAGCTCCACCACCGAAATGCCCAGGGCCCGGGCCTTGATGTCGAGCAGGGCCAGTTCGATCCCGGCGATGCCCTTGGCGGCGATGCCGCCCGGACTCTGGCGCGAACCGCGGATCATGTCCCAGAAGCGCATTTCGTAGGCGCGGGGATCCTGGCCGATGAGCAGCGGTTTCATATCTTTGACGACGCCGGCCACGCCCCAGGGATTTTTGCCGTCGCTGCACTCGCCCCAGCCGGTTATACCCGCGTCCGTCTCCACCTTTACAAAGGTCCACGGACGCCAGCCGGCGTCCACTACAAAACTCTCCACCGCGGTGATCTTCATAGCCAATCCTCAGGGTTGATGGTTGGTATCAATGGGCGCTTCGCCTTTTTCCAGAAAGCGCTCTAGCGTATTGCTGGTCGCCGGACTGGTGCGGAAATCGGCGATCCACGGGTCCCGGAAATAGGCCTGTTTGTGGCGCGGCAAGGCCGCCAGAACCGCCGGCGGTATGGTCAGCCGATGCCAGTGGGTGGCCAGATGGGAGTAGGCGTTGAGCACGGCTACCCGCGGCGTCTCCCGCCTCCAGGGGGGACCGGCATGGCACAGATTTTCGGTAAAAAAGACAGCGCTGCCGGCCGGGCATTCGTAGCTGCGGAGAAATTCGCTGCGCTCGCCCTCTGCCAGCGATAAATGGTCCGGATGCATGGGGAAGTTGGCCTTGTGGCTGCCCGGGATGAAGTGGGTGCCCCCGTCCTCCCGGCCAACGGCGGTCAACTCGAAGACGACCCGCACCATGCCGGCGTGGATGCGGCCGTTCTGGCAGCGGTAGCCGAAAATCGGGTCGATCTGCTTCGGCCCGCCGCCGTGCAAATCGCCGTGGCGCTCGCCTTTTTTGCGCCAGACGCAGTAGGTGCCCTCCAGGCGGATTTCCGGTCCGATGATTTCGTGCAATACCTCGGTGACCTTGGGGTGATCGATCAGCAGGCTGGCGGCGCCCCCCGGCATGGCGCGCGCCGCCGCCGGCAGGGATTCGGGATCGTGGTGGATGCGGTCGATCTGGTCGACTAGGGCGGCGATCTCATCCTCTGCGAGAATGGCCGGACGCACGAGAAAGCCATTGAGGTCGAAGCGGAATTTTTCTTCATCGGTCATACCCATGGTTCGCGTCTCCTGGTTTGCGTTTTCGTCAGCAGTTTTCTCAAGATTCCGGCGGCGCCAAACGGACAGGCAATGCGCCCTTTGCAGTGCAAAACATACCCCGGCCTTCGACCCTTCCACCGCCGCCCTATAACCCGTTGCTCTCCTCGCCCTGCCCGCACTGGCAGGCGGTAGCCAATGCACCCGGGGCGCTAAGCGCCCCCGCCGGCGTAATCTCTGAGCCGGATCGCAAAGCGCGAGCCCTTGCCGACCTCGCTCTCCACCTCGATTTCGCCGCCCAGCAGAGCGAGCGATTTTTTGACGATGGCCAGCCCCAGTCCCGTGCCTTCATGACGGCTGCCGTCCTGGCCATCCACCTGGCGGAATTCGTCGAAGATATGCGGCAGATCCGCGGGGGGAATACCGCTGCCGGTATCGCTCACGGCAATCTCCGCCCAGCCCTCTACCTCTCTGAGCACCACCTCGATATGCCCCGCCGCGGTAAATTTCACCGCATTGCCCAGTAGATTCATCACCATCCGCTGGACCCGATCCGGGTCGGTATGCAGCGGCGCGACCGGGGCGATCTGCCGGCGCAATTCGACCTCCTTTGCGACCAGGGGCTCCACCGCGACAACACATTCGCCGACCACCTGCACCAGATCCACAGGCCGGGCTCTGATATCCATGTGCCCCGACTCGATCTTGGACAAATCGAGGATATCGTTGATCAGCGTCAGCAGATTGTTGGCGCTCAACTGCACGTTTTCCAGATTGCGGTAGAGGCGCGGCTCGAGCACGTCCTT
>CAXFTV010000685.1:0-11927 GCA_964005845.1 uncultured bacterium | reverse complement strand
TTTCGTTTATTTATCTATGCATGAGCTGCCGCGGCGCACCGCTTGCAGGCGCGCGCCGCCCAGATTGAAGTTTTGAGACGGCTTCTAAGGAAATTGACCATGACCTCTGTGCAATTCTGGCCCCTTCGACTTGCTGCAGTCCTGCTGCTGCAGTGGGTTCTCCTCGTTCCCCTCGAGGCCACCTGCGGCGGCGGCGGCGGCGGTGGGCGCGGCGGCATGCAGCGCTTGAACCCCCGGGGGGGAATCTACTGGACCAGCGCCGCCGAGGCCGCGGCAAAGGCCCACGCGAGCACATCGGGCATTGTCTACTGCATTGCGGGGGACGAACCTCCAGCGCAAATCTGGACCGACAAAAAATTGATTGCCCTGTCCAGGACGGTGCCCTTTGTGGACCTCAAAGACGGTGCCGGCGAGAAGATGGCGCAGGCGATAAATATTACCGCGCGGCCCGCGGTCATTCTGACCGACCCCTACGGCAATCCGATCTGGGGCTTCGCCCGCAAACTATCGGCGCAACAGATCGCCGCCGGCGTCAACGCCCTCGGGCAGGCGGCGCAAACGCTGAACGAAAAGCTGGTCCAGGACCTGGAGGAAATAAAAAAAGCCAGCGGCGAACCCGGCCAGCGGCGCCAGGTAATCCAGCAACTCCAGGATTTATTGCGCTACCAGGGCTATGCCGCAGTGGCCCAGGGCCAGCAGCTCTACGCTAGTCTGCTGGCCGAGGCCCGGATGGAACTGGATAGAGGTATAGAATTGATCGCCACCGACGAGACCGCGGCAATGAAAGTGCTGCGCGCCCTCGTTTCGCTCTATCCTGGAACACCCATTGCCGAAATCGGAGAGAAAACCCTGCGTTCGCTCGAACGCGGCTGAGCCCGCGTCCGGGCAGAAAGAGCGAGTCCCCGCCGCCACGGAGTTTCACCTTATGCTTTGCCGTCTGGTTGCCACCGCGATGGCCCTGGTAATTTTCTGGGGCAGCCCATTCTGGAGCTGTGCCAGAATCAGACACCTAAATTCCGAACGCCCCGAGGCCATTGTCGTCGCCCCCATCGAAGGCATTCCCGTGCCGGCTGTAGACGACGCCGAAGCGCCCTACCCCGACCTGGAGGAGCTGATCCAGGAAGGACGCGATCTCGAGTTTGCCAATCGTTTCCCCGAGGCCCTCAGCAAATACAGAGAAGCCGAGACCCTGGACCCCGGGGAACCTGTCACCCAGCTGCACATCGGCGAATTCTACCGCCACCACGACGGCGACTGGGGACTCGCCGAAACCTACTTCGAGAAGGTGCTGGCCAACGAAGCGGCCGACGACGAGGTGCGGGCACTGGCTCTTCACGGGCTGGGCAAGATGACCATCTGGAGGGGAGAGTTCGCCCGGGGTTTGGATATGCTCGAAGAGTCGGTAGGATTGTATCCAACCCCCCTGGCATACCGCAATCTGGCGGTGTTCTGGTTTTCCGAAGACGCCTACCAAAAAGCGCGGGGCTACATGGAAAAGGCCCTGGCCCTGGCCCCAGAGGATGCCTACAACCAGGTTTTCGCCGCTACCTTTCTGGCCTATGAAGGCAAGCGCAAGGAGACTTTGGCCATTCTCGAATCCGTTCCCTTCGACCCTTCGATGTATTACAACTTTGCCGTCATCTATGCGGAACTCGGTGAGGGCGAGCGCGCCTTGCAATACCTGCGCGATCATTTTTATACCTACGAATACAACGACCGCGTGCGCGCCTATGAAATGCAAGAGGCGCTGACGGATTATCATTTCCGCAACCTCTATCACGATCCGCGCTTCCAGCAACTCACGGCCCGGGCGCGCCGGCCACCGGGTAAGGCCTTGCCCTTCTGGGTCGACGAGTCGGTAAAGCCCTACCGCGGCGCCAAAGAGTCCCGGTGAGAGCATAGCCTGGATGCGCTCGACCCCTTGCTGCCTGAGATCATCGCTGTCCGCACTCTGGGTGCTGGTCCTCCTCTGCGCTGCTTTGCAAAGCGCGTGCAAAACGAATTTCCCAGCCATTGCCGACCCCCCCCAGGCACGGAGCGACGAGCGCGAAAAAGCATTGCCCGACGCCCTGGACGAACTCCTCGAAGAGGGAGAAAGAGCGGAGCGAAACGGTGATGCGGCAGGCGCCGGCGAGGCCTACCGCAGCGCCCGGGAACGCTTCCCCGAGTACGCTCTGGCGTGGTCCTACTACGGCGAGTATCTGCGCTTCTATGGCGCCGACCCAGAAGCCGCTGCCCGCGCCTTTCGCCGGGCTGTCGCGGCGCCCCGCACCGATAGACGCGCCGCGGCATTTGCCTGGCGCGGCCTGGCCGAAATAGCGCAGCACCAGGGGTCTGCCGACGAGGCCCTTCGCCTGCTTTACAAGAGCATCGACCTGATGCCCCTGGCGGCGGCCCATCGCTCCCTCAGCGCACTGCTGGCAACTGCATACCGCGACTTCGCCGGCGCCGCCGAACACGCCTCCCTGGCTCTGCAGTTGGAGCCGGAGGACCCGCTGGCGTTGCTGCAATACGCGGTCCAGCTGGTGCGTTTGGGAAAACCGGTGGAGGGGCGCAGCGCTTTTGTCCGGGCGCTGGAACTGGGCGGCTGCGACGAACGGGGCCGGGCGGCAAAACCGGTGCATTGCTGCATCCTCTACAACGCCGCCTGCTACTATGCCGTTTCCGGCGCCGACGAGTTGGCTCTGGTCATGCTGCAAGCATTTTTTAAACCCCCGGAGCACCGCCATATCAGCCGCGAGGCCCTGGAGGCCGATCCCGATCTGGAAGGGCTCGGACGGGACCCCCGGTTTCTGGAATTAATCGATCGATTCCTTTGACGGCGGCCGGAATGAACCTACTCCCGTCCCGGCTCCCGGTCTTTAATTTCGCCCCAGGTCGTCTGCTCGACAGCGGTGGGACGCTCGGACAGAGCGCCCTGGTCGATCCAATCTTTTATGAGCTTGATGGTCGCGGCCGGCAAGGGCTCGCCCCCCAGGGGCATGCGCGCCTCCACGCCCTCGGCGCCTTCCAATTTCAAAACGAGCAAGCTGGCGGCGCTGGCCGCTGCAACGACGCGCGAAAAACGGCTGGAGTCGAGCTTGGACGGAACGCCGACGAGCTGGTCGTAGGAGTTGCCGGCGGATAAATCCAAGCCCGCACCTGCAAATCCGCCAAATGGAAGCGTTTCTCCGGTATGGCAGCCCGAAACCGCACAACTGGTGGTAAAAATCGGCTGAATCTGGGTTTCGTAGTCGACTTTGGCCTCCTGCGCGTCTGCCAGCAGCGCCAGGCCCAAAGCCAGGCAGGCCGACCAGAAGGTCAAGTGAGTTATGGATCGTCTCATCGTACGCATCTCCCGGTTATTAAATTCCTGGGCCCGACCGGAGGCTCTCCTGTGAATCTGAGGCTGCAGGCGGGCGGGACAGCCATGTCCAGCGCGGGCCTGCAGCGCCCTGCCCAGAGCGCAGGAATTAGGTGAAGGATATGGGAAATAGAATCGAATAATAGAAACTAAATGTCAAGCGCGAGGCCCCCGGGACCAGAGGGCTGGCAGTCACAGCTGGCGAGCTCGGGACCACTGGTTATCGCCTTGACAGGCACCCATGCAGGTGGGAATATTGGGAGTCCTCCGCACCGCTTATTCCGGCCGCGGCAAAAATTCCCGCGCCCTTCTCAACAGGATGAAAAATCTTATGAAAATCGCCCACATCGAACAAATACCCATCGCCATGCCCCTGGCCGCGCGCTACGACGACCACGCCGGCCGCATGCGCATGTACGACATAGACCAGCACCTGGTAATCAAGGTCCACGCCGACAACGGCCTGGTAGGCTACGGAGACTACGAGGACAACCCGAATCCCGTGCCCCAGACCCTGGTCGACTCGCTGATTGGCAAAAGCCCCTTCAACTTTCTGCACAACAACTTCCACATGGCCCTGGGGATGGCGCTCTACGACCTGATGGGCAAGTACCTCGGCGAGCCCGCCTACAAGCTGATGGGCCAGAAGGTCCGCGATGCCGTGCCCTGCGCCGCCTGGACCCGCCCCTGCCCGCCCGACGTCTTCGCCGCCGAGATTGAGCGCGCCGCCGCCCAGGGCTACCGGATTTTCAAGATGCATTCGGACGCGCGCTACGACGTCGTCGAGCAGACCCGGGCGGCCGAAAAAGTAGCGCCCCCCGGCTTCAAACTGCACTGGGACCTGAACCACAATCGCACCCTGGGCACGGTCCTGCCAATCGTCGCCGAACTGGAAAAATCACCGCTCGTCGGCTTTATCGAAGACCCGCTGATCTGGAGCGATATCGACGGCTGGCGCACCCTGCGCGAAAAGGTCAAAGTGCCGCTGATCATGCACGTGCCCCAGCTCGGCGGCATCCAGGAAGTAGTGCACGGCGTCGCCGATATCTACATGATCGGCGGCGGCATAGGGAATACCCTGATATCGGGTTTTGCCTACGGCAAGGCCAATATCCAATGCCTCATCCAGCAAAGCGGCAATACCCTGATGAAGGCCCTGACCCTGCACCAGGCCGCGGTCCTGCCCACCGCCTCGGCCCACGTCCTCACGCTCGACGACCAGTTCGATGGCGATTTCACCCGCGCGTGCATTCCAGTGATCGAGGGGTTTTCCCAGGTGCCCGAAGGCGCGGGCCTGGGCGTAGAAGTCGACGAGGAAGCCCTGGCCCGCGCCGCCGCGCGCGCCCACCTGCCCAGTTGCGATTTTATCGGCGTTTTGCACCTGCCCGGCGGCCACAAAGCCTATACGCTGGGCGACCCCAACGTCAATCGCCTGACCGGCACCGAAGAGGGCAGCCTGAGCGGGCTCAACTACGAGTACTGGGTGGAAGATGGCTCGGCCGACTACGCCCGCATCCTTAAGCGGCTGCAGGAGGAAGGACCTTTTATCGAAAGCTGAGGCGGCAGCCCCTAGGCGTAGAGCTGGCGCAAGCGGCGGGCAGCGGCGGCTTCGTTTTTGAGTTTCTGGTAGGGCTCTTCCAGCGGCATCTCGCCTTCCAGTCCGGGAGAAAAACCGCAGTCGGGATTGATGCTCAGGCGTTTTGCGTCGACGTATTTCAGGGCCTCCTCGACGCGGCCGATGATCTCATCCCGGGTGTCGATCTTTTCAAAGCGGCACTCCACCGCGCCCAGGCCGATGAGCTTGTCTTCGGGCAGTTCCCTGAGGATGGCCACATCTCCGGCCACCGGGATGCTGAACTCCATGACGTACTGATCGACGCGGATCTTTTTCATCGTCTCGACGATGGGATCGTAGCCCCCTTCCGCGCCCCAGCCCCGGCGGCCCCAGTTGCGGCGGCACAGATGCATGGCCGTCTGCACCTGATCGACGCCATCGAGCATTTCGTTGATTTTGTCGGCCGCCAGATCCATTTCGTACTGGGGATTGTCAAAGGAATCGCGGTACTCTGGATCGACCAGCACGCACAGGTGGGGCTCGTCGATCTGCACCACGGTGACCCCGGTCTTTTGCAGCTCCAGCAACTCGGCGCGCAGGATCGGCACCAGCGCTTCGATGAATGCATCGCGGCTCGGATAGGCCTTCGCGGAGACCTCCTTTTCCCACAGCCGCACCCCCAGCAGATAGGGCGAGGGCACGCACACCTTGGTCATGCGCTCGGTGGCCTCGACCAGAAAGCGGGCCTCGCTGGCGATCAGGCCCGGTTTGACCACTTCCATGGGCTCGGTGACGGAAATGCCCCAGCGCGCCGGTTCAGCACGCAAATCGGCACTGAAACCGGTGCTTATGTCGGCGATGATGTGGGTGTAGGCGTGACGGCGCCACTCGCCGTCGCTGATCAGATCCAGCCCCGCCAGCTCCTGGACGGCAATGGCGTAGTGCACCGCCGCATCCATCTGCGGCGAACGCGCCGCCGCGGCCGATTCGGGACCGGGGACTGCGGGCAGCATTTCCTTTACCATCAGGGGCCGCGGCAGACTGCCGACGACGCCGGCGGCAAAAGGGGTTTCTACAAAGCGCTGGGATATGGCCATTTCAGGAATCTCCGTTTGCGGCGAAGAGGGATGGAAAAAAGCGGTGCGGATCGGCCGGCTCGGCAAACAGGAGTTGCTGCCGGGCGCTCAGTTCCGCATTGGCGGGTGGGCGCACGCGCCTGGAGGACCAGGCCGTGTGCGCTACGCAGTATTTGTAGAGCAGCGTGCGGCGCTGGTGGGCGCCCGTCCAGGCAGCCGTGCCGTGGGTCAGGGATTCGGTGAACAGGATGGCGGATCCGGCGGCGGCGGCGGGAATCACCACTTGCGGCGCCTGCGCCGGCGCCTCCTTGATTTTCTGCGGCAGGCGGAAATGGCTCTTGTGGCTGCCGGGAATACAGCAGAAGCCGCCGTAGTCCGGGCCGGTGGCCGACAAATTCCATCCGACGACGACGAAGCTGTTGAGCAACTCGTTTTCGGGTGGGTGGTAATACTGCCCCGGCGTGGAGCGGGCGCGGTGGCCGCTGGCGCCAAAATCCGCATGCAGCCCCCCCATGGGCATGCCCGTGCTCATGCACATGCCGTAGAGGCGATCCAGGCGGAAGCAGTCGCCCAGCCGCAAGCGCAGGAGCGGCATGATCCGGGGGTGATCGAGCAGGTCGCAAAAAGGTTGGCCCCAGGCCAGAAAACCCGGTCCTTCCGGCGCCCCGCCGGCGGCAGCGCCGAATCTTGGACCCTCCGAGGGACCTGGCAACTCCTGCTGGTCCAGCAGCTGGTTGAGGACTTCAACTTGCCGTCGGCTCAAGACCTCTTCGACCACCAGATAACCTTGCAGATCGAAGAGGTACTGCTGCATTTCGAGATCGTCCATAAATACCAGCCTTTCGCCTACTATAAAAGGAGATCTCGGGGACGGGGTCAAGTCGAGCGGATCCGGGTCGGCCGGTGGTGGAATTGCGCCATTTCCCGTAGATTGTTGTACTTGTAACGCTGCCCTAAGAGCAGGGGGCGGCGACGACCGGCTGCCGCTTCCCGTCTCGGACGGTTGACCCGCAGCGGTCTTTGCGAAAGTCGCAAACAGTTCTGCCCCTACCAAACTTTATTCGACCTGGAAAGGCCATATTGCCATGGATCCAGCTCAACTCTATCGCGACCTCGGATGCACACCCGTCATCAACGCCGCGGGCAACCAGACCATTCTGGGCGGCTCCCGCGTCTCGCCCGCCGTCCAGGAGGCCATGATCGCAGCCAACCGGCACTATGTCGAAATGCGGAAACTGCTGCTGCAGACGGGCGAAACCATCGCCGCACTCGTCGGCTCCGAAGCCGCCTTTGTGACGCCCGGATGCGGCGCCGCCCTGGCGCTTTCCACCGCCGCCTGCATGTCGGTCGGCGATCCGGCCAAAATGGAACAATTGCCCGCCACCGGCGGCATCGCCAACGACTTCCTCTTTCAGGCCAGACAGCACTACCACTACGAAAGGTGCCTCACTATTTTCGGCGGCAATCTGGTCCTGATTGGCGACGACGAGGGCACCTCGGCGGACCAGCTCGAAGCCGCCATCGGCGAAAATACCGCCGCCATTCACTTCTTTGCCTCAGGCGATGAAGATGCCGCGATACTGGATCTCGAAGACATCGTCCGGATTGCCGCTAGATACGATATCCCCGTCATGGTGGATGCCGCCTACCAGGTCTATCCCCTCGACCGCTTCAAGTACTATACGCAATCGGGGGCCAGCCTCGTCGGCTTTGGCGCCAAATACTTCGGCGCCTGCAATTCGACCGGCATTCTGGCCGGCAAAAAAGATCTTGTCGAAGCCGCGTTTCTGCACAGCTTCATCGGCTTCGAAACCAGCGCGTACGAAACCATCGGGCGGCCCTTGAAGCTCGACCGCCAGGAAATCGTCGCCGTGGTCGTCGGCTTGAGAGAGTGGCTGGAACTCGACCACGAGGCCCGCATTGCCGCACACTGGGTCAAAGCGGAGAGCATCATAGGCGCCCTGAGCGATGTAGCCAAGGTCAAAGCGGCAATCCATGTCGAGGACAACAGCCTCAGCAACGGCGTCATGCTGACCCTCGACGAAAAAGCCCTGGGCAAGACCGCGGCCGCCGTCATGGAGGAGCTCAAAGGCGGCGATCCGAGCATCTGGACGAAGGGGCAGCAAAATCAAATTCGCATCGCCGTCGCCCACCTCGTCGACGACGAAGTCGAGATCGTCGGCGCCCGCCTGCGGGAACTGCTGTCTTAGAAGCCGTCTTAAAATTCGCTCTGCGGCTCTTTTATGGACCTTCGATATCGTGCACGTCGCCGGGGCGGTCCGGTTCGCCGACCGCCTTCCAGGGCATGGGCATGGTCGGCGCTTGGCTATGGTGGTCGCCGCGAGGGGGACGCGGCAGCTCTCTGAACTCCCTCACCATCGCCCCGAGCTGCCGGGCGGCTTCGGCCACGGCGCGCTCGCCCTTTGCCGCGCTGGCCAGGGTGGCCTGCCCCAGCACCCCGGTGTCGGAATAGCTCGCGGTCCAGGATATGGGCGTGCCCGGTCCGGCGGCGAAAAGATCTACCCAGCGAAATTCGGATGGCGCTTTTACGTTGAAGGCGATGTCGCCGTCCGCGATCTTGTCGCGGCGCACGTGATCGCCGTCCAGGTAGAGGTAGACCGAGGTCTCCAGTTCGCCGGCGTGGGCACAGCCGCCCGGGAAGCGGCTCTCGCGCCAGTTGGGCAAAAACTCGGGGTCCACCGTCAGCAACTGCCACCAAGACGCCGCAATGCATTCGGCATCCGTCTCGAGATTCATCCGCCGGCCGACCAGATCCAGGTTGGGAACGTTGGAGCCGTGGCCGTTGAGCAGAATGATTTTTTTGAAGCCGTGATAGGCCAGACTCTTGCCCACGTCCAGGACGTAGTTGATAAAGTGCTCCCAGTGGATGTTGATGGTGCCCGGAAAGTCCATCACGTGGGCGGTATAACCGTGGATCAAGGTCGGCATAACCAGCAGGTCGTCGGGCACCTGCCGCGCCGCGGCCCGGGCGATACCGGTGGGACAGACCACGTCCACGTCGAGCGGCAAATGCGGCCCGTGCTGCTCGATTGAGCCCACCGGCACGACGACGACCTTCTGCGCCTCTATGGCCTCGTTGATCTCCGGCCAGGTCAGTTTTTCGTAACGCCATGGTTCAGCCATTGGTCGATCTCCTGTTTTAGGTTCGGGGTTGCGTTTCAAGCTGTGCGAATGCGCGCGAGCACCGGGTCGAGGGGCAGGGCCTCCCGGGTGTTGCCGTCGCGGCCGACAACGGTGGTAGCGCGGAAGAGCGCGTTGAGGATGGCCTCCTCGGTGGCGTCGGCACTGGCCTGGAAGAGGCGGTCGAGGCGGCCGGGTTTGATGGCCAGGGCCTGGCGCGCCGTCTTTTTCTCATCGGGGCGGCGCCAGGTCGTCGAAAAGGCGATCGCGTAGTCGCCGCTGCCGTGGCCGCCCGAGGAACCGGCGCGGGCCAGGCCAAAGGTGGCGCGGCGCCCGAGGCGTTCGAGCTGGTGGCCATCGAGAGGCGCGTCGGTGGCGACGACGATCATGATCGAGCCGCCGTAGCGCTGCTCGTCCTGGGGGCGTTCGAGGGCGGCCATATCGATGCCGCCGATGGTGAGCCGCCCCCCGAAATTGGACTGCACCAGCACCCCGATGGTGAGATCGTCCCGACCCAGCCGGAGCGTGCGAGAGGAAGTGCCAATGCCGCCCTTCCAGCCCAGGGTCGACATGCCGGTGCCACCGCCGACCGAGCCTTCGGGCACGGGCCCGCCCCGCGCCTTTTCAATGGCCTCGTAGGCGTGCGCGGGACGCACGTGCAGACCGCCGATATCGTTGAGAAAGGCGTCGGAGGTTTCGCCGACGACCGGGTTGAACCAGGGGACCTCGCCGCGGCGGCGGAAGACCTCGTCGACCATATAGCGGACGATGCCCTCGTAGGCGGAGCCGACACTCAGGGTATTGGTCAGACAGATGGGAGTCTCGATGCGGTGATATTCGTCGATGCAGGAAAGGCCGGCGGTGGTACCCGAACCGTTGAAGGTGAACTGGCCCGCCTCGACGGGCCTTTCCCACCAGTCGTCGCCGGGAGGCAGGATGGCAGTCACCCCCGTGCGCACGGGTCCCGCGCCGATGCGCAGCGGCCCCTCGCCCTGGACGAGCGTAACGTGACCGACGCGGACGCCGGCCACGTCGGTGATGGCATTGTTGGGGCCGACGGCATCGGCGCCAATGGCAATGCCGACTTCGCGGCACCGGGGGCGGTAGTTCTGACCGGTCTGCATCGAATCTATCTCAAAAAGCGCCGCAACGCGCCCGGGCGAAGACTTTATCAGCCCATCCAGCGGCTATCAAACTCGGATATCGCCTGCGACGGTCAAGCCAATGAGGGGCGTTTCTAACGCTCGGCATCGATCTTCTTTACCCAGGCGTCGACGACCGCATCCACCATGTTCTGGCCGTGCTCGGCATTGGCCGTCCAGCTGTTGCGCTCTTCGTCCTGGCGGCAGTACCAGGGGGCGTTTTCGTCCAGGCGCTCCTGTTGCACCAGCTCGGGGCGGGTGGCCAGCAGGAACGAGGTTTCGTTGTAGCCGGCGTGGTCGCCGCCGGCCGGCGGGCTCGCGTCCGGCAGGATCATCGGCAGGACTTCGATGGCGCCGAAGGGATTGTCCCCGACCGCGTCTCTGGTGGTTTCGTCCCCCCACCAGCCGCGCGGATGCCCCCCATCCAGGATCATCTCGACCGAAAGCTCGGAGGCCGCCTTGCGAATGGACAGAGCAAGAGTGCCTTCCATGCCCTGGTGCATGATGTTGACGTAGGTTTTGCGGAACCCCATTTCGACAAAATTCTTGAGAATGCTCTTGCTCAGAATTTCAAAGCCCATGTAGTCCGGATCTATGGTGCCCATGGCCGGCCCGCCGAGACAGTAGCCGGTGGGACCGTAATCGAAGGAGGGCGCAATGACGATGGGCGTACGCGCCGCAATGCGGGCACAGATCTCCTCGACGATGATGGTGTCGTGGCCGATGGCCATGTGGGGCCCGTGGGTTTCGATGCAGCCGGCCGGCAGCATCAGAGGGTGCCCTTGAGCCACGGCCTCGGTCAGTTGATCGGGTAGCATATTTTTCAGGTACATTTGGTTTTCTCCGCGAAATCAGGGCTGCTGAAACGCGTCGCTGAAAATCAACTCCAGCCGCGCAGGACCGGGACGAAGGGGCCCTACAAACCCAGCAATATCCCTTTGATGTAGCCCCGGGTAAAGGCCAGGGCGCGATCCACCGCTTCCGCCTCGGTGGCGCCGACGCATTCCACATAGAGAGGGCCGGTGAAACCGCCGCCGACCAGGCCCGAAAGAACGCGCTGAAAGTCGACCTGCCCGTCTCCGGCCGTCGTCTGCACATTGGGGTTGTCGTCGGCGTCGAGGGCGCAGTCCTTGACAATGGCCGTCGAGGCGAAGGCGGCGATCTGGTCCACTTCCGCTTCGGGCCGCACCGCGCCGCGGGTGTAGTGAATGATATTGCCCGGATCGTAACTTACGGCGAAGGCGGGGTGATCGACCTGCTGGCAGAGGGCGATCAATTCGCGCGCCGTCAGACTGATGCCGCCGTGCGGTTTCAGCGAAATGCCGATGCCCAGGGTGGCGGCGTGGGTCGCGGCGCGCCGCATTACCTCGGGATAAATAGGGTAAAATTCCTCTCTGCCCGTACCCAGTTCCAGAATCCATCTGGAACCCAGCGCGGCGGCATTGTCCAGCAATCGCTTGTAGGCGTCGGCGGCGGCGTCCACGCCGCGCTCCAGCAGCGCGTGCCCCAGGAGCATCGATGGCGCCAGGCCCGCGTCCGCCGCTGCTTTGCGGGCGGCGGCCACCTGTTCGGCACTGCTCGCCGCATCCACGGGCATGACCCGATCGTGGGCGAATACCGCCACATCGGTGTAGCCGGCGCGCGCAATTCTTTCACAGGCCGCGGCAAAC
>CAXFTV010000684.1:0-8638 GCA_964005845.1 uncultured bacterium | reverse complement strand
CGGGGATGACGCGCTCCAGAAAGTAGGCGGCGCGCTCAAAGGCTTCTTCGCGGCTCACCACGCCGGCTTCGCTGAGGGTTTCGTTGTCGTACTTGGACATATCAAAGGTGCTGTACATGGAACCGCCGCGCCCGGGGGTAGATTCGGTGCGCTGGTGGTCCAGAATGCAGAAGTTGTAAAAGAGTGCGCGGATACCGGCCTTGCCGGCGTTTTCGATGATCTGGCAGAGGGCGTCGAGATCGCGGTCGCGCTGGGGGTCTGCGGCCAGGGTGATGCTCTCGGCGAGGCCGACGTGGGTGGCCTCGAAGCTAACGCCCTCGGCGGCGGCTTCTTCCCGGTGCCGCAGCAGGGTTTCGGCATCGTAGCCGTCGACGCCGCAATTCATGTGGGTGACGCCGTGGCGCACGAGGAATTGCAGTTCGTGTTTGGAGGTGCCCATGCCCTGGACACCGACGTGCATGGCGGCTTTTTTCTTTGGCGTACCTTCTTTTTCACTCATTTACTCAATCTCCTTTGAGAGTTAATTTGCGCTCATAGCAGCATGTCCTGGGGCCGAGGGCGCTTTGAATGTCCGAACACGACAAGGATAAAAAAATTCAGTAAAACGTGTATAAGTTATTTTTTTTCAATTGCTTTGCGGTGTGTGGCTCACATGCGCCCTCTCGTTCTGCGGTCGCGCGCAGCCCAGATTGGAGTTTTGAGACCTAAGATAGGTGCATCTGCGCCGGGCGCAATATGGGCGTGTGGGACCGGGTTCTCTGATACTTTTTGAAGCCCGGGCTCTCTATTCTAAGACCCACTTCTGCAACCTGTCGCAAACTATCCGGGACATCTCTTCGCGGAGGTCTCGATTCCCAGGCGGCCAAGGGGGTATATTGGACTCCACTTATCCCGTGTGTTCGTAGGGGCCCAGATCGGGATCGGTGTTGTGGGGCCCCCGGTGGTAGCTCTTGCCCCGCAGGTATTTGATCTCGAGCTCCACGTCCTGGAGGTACAGCGTTGGGGTTGCTTCCGGGTCGCGTGCGCGCAGCCTCACCTCCACGGTGTTGCGGCCGCAAAGGGGCCAGTGTTCCGGATCTAGTTTGAAGATATACCAGTAGCTCGAATGGGTTCGGTAGCGCGGCGCCGTCAGCATGTAGGCATGGGAAATTTTGCGCATCAGATTTTTGGGCAATTCCGCGTCGTTCAGTTTAAAGCTGAAGCGATCCCGCTCAGTGGCGCGCATTATACGGATGCGCAGAACGACTTCGTGAATCCGGCCGGATTTTTCCCAGCGCTTCAGGTCATCGCTAATCGGCAGTTCCAACTGGAGCGGCTTTTCCAGTTCCAGATCGGCGGGCAGTTGCATGCTCTGACCCGGATCGAGGGGGGGATCCGCACTGAAGCGTCCGGCCGGAGTTGGGATGTAGTAGAACTTGTCCTTGACCTCCATGACCTCCGGGTGCGGTAGTTCGCGTAGCTGTTCGTAAAAATCGGGACCGTAGGGCCAGTTGCCGTACCAGTGAACCAGGCACAAACCGTCGATACCCTGATTCCAGTAGTTGCAGGCGGTGGCACGGATCATCTCGATCGGCGCCGTGCCCAGACGGTCCGAGTCCAGATTGTTGCGGATGACGCCGTGGACGCGGCAGTTCGTGCCCCGGGCTGCTTTCAGCAGAGGGCGAAAATCCGCCCCCGGGTCCACCAGGGACATGAGACCGAAGGTTTCCGCTGCAATTAGGTCTACATAACCTTGCCGCATCCACTCCTCAAGATCCAGGCCGAGCGCGTAGCAGGCCTCCAGACTGGCGGGTACGCGAACGGCCAGCTCGCGTCCGGAACCGCTCTGTACCAAGGCCTCGTGGATGCGCTGAATCCATGCGCTCAAAACCCGGCGTCCGGCTTCGACTTGGTCGGGTTTAAAGAAATAACCGCCGGCGTAGTGGTTCAGATTGAGTTCAAAGCCGGCGATGGCGTAGTTGTGCAGGATCTCCTCGATCAGGGCAAAGCGCTGGTCGAGCACTTCCGGCCGCATGAAGTCGGCCAGGGCTTGGCCCGGAAAGTCGGCGTCCACCTCGCCGCCGGCACCGATGCTGATTTCCGCCCCCAGATCTGCCTGGACCTGGAGGGAGGGGTAGACCAGCAGGTCCTTGGCGCGGGCCCGTTCGCAAATGATGTGGAGAGGGTCGTTGCCCTCGTCGATAAGCTTGCGGGCATTGCGGTAGGCCCGCTGAAAGGCGATGTGTTCCCAGCGGGGTCCACCGCCGGGACGAAAGGGTTCGGTGGCACGAATTTCCGGTCCCCAGCGGTCGCCTATTGCGGTGCCGTGCAGAAAGGCATTGCCGTAGCCGAGGTTGTAGAGCAGAGCCTCTACGGGCGTGCCCAGCAACTCGTCTATGGCCGCTTCGTGCTCCTCTTTCTGGATGGGTGGTTCATACATGTAAATGAGGGTATGGCGCGAATCGTTTTCAAACATCAGCCGCGGTTTTGCCATTTTTTTCTATCCTTTCAGGTGGCGAATTGTCCAGGGCAACTCAAAATACAGAACAAACAAAATACGAGACAGTTGAAAATCATTATACCAGATTTTGCCGCTCCTGGTCGGAAAGGGCCTAGCAAGCGGGAATTTTTGCTGCTTGCAAAGCTTCGGGATTAATTCTTTATTTACCATTCGTCTAAATTCCAATCGCCGATAAATCACAAATTGCTATGTGGCAGACTGTATTTTTGCTGCGCAAATTGCCTCTCCACACTGTTGTAGTGCTGTGCTTGTCCTTGCTGAGGACCGCTTGCCTGGAAGCCCAAGTGTCGCTGCTGGAAGAGTCGTGGCGCTGGATCCATTTTACCGAGAGGGATGGCCTGCCCAGTAAGCAGGTGTACTCTTTGCTGGAGGCGGAGGGCGGCACCACCTGGGCTGGGACTTTCAAGGGCCTGGCCTGGTACGATGGCTATCGCTGGCATTCGGTAGGGGAGGACGATGGCCTGCCTGAGATAAGCCCCTCCTTCATGCACCACCGCTCTGGAGGCGGTCTATTCGTCGTTTGTAGAAACCGTCTCTACACTGGTGATCAGGAGGGTTTCCAGCACATCCAGCTACCTTTTGATCTCAAAGATGCGGCCGGTTTTGCAGATGGTTCCCTGCTCTTGTACTCCGGAACCGCGCTCTACCGCTATGGCGACGCCGAGCTGAGTCCAGTTGCCGGGCCGGCCGGTCTGCCCGGCAAAGCATATACCAAATTGAGTCAGACGCGTCCGGGCAAGATCTGGCTGCAGACCGCTAAAGCCGTCTACCGCTTCGAGGAAGATCGTTGGGTACTGGAGAATTCAGGGCGCAAATTTGGCCATATAACCGAAGATTCCGCCGGGCGGCGCTTTGGATCTATCCTGGTACCCTTGGAGGACAGGGGGTTGTGGATGTGGGAACCGGGAGAGCCGCCGCAACGCTACCCGGAAGGAAGGATCGACCTCATCGAGTTTTTTGCGGCGAGTGCGGATGGTCGACTGGTGGTGGTCTATGAGTCGGGTGATATTCTGGTCCGCTGGGATCAGGAGTGGGCCCTACTGAACCCTCTGCCAGAGCAGATGAAGTACATCCTGTCCATTGGTTTTCGCGCCAACGGCGATCTGTGGGTGGGCACGGAAAAGGGTCTTTTCTTCCATCGCTTGTCTTCCCGGTTGTGGACCCAGTGGAAAAAAGGGGCAGAGAGTTTGCGCAACCGGGTCGACGAGATCCTGGTAGCTGGAAATGGAGTGGTCTGGCTGGGTACCGATGCCGGCATTGAAATCCGCCATCCCGACGACACCGTAGAATGGGTTGATAATATCGGTGCGATCGATCTCTCTATTATCACCGGCCTGGCCGAAGATGCACAGGGCCACGTGTGGATTTCCAGTGGGTCCCGGGGCAAGGGAGCCCATCGCTGGGATGGGCGCACCTGGTCGTTTTTTGGTCCCGAACAGGGGCTGGGGGCTCGCAAGATACACCGCATTCATCGCGATCGCGCCGGACGGCTCTGGTTTCTGGGGTTGGCGTTTGGGGGAGAAGGCACGTCAAAGGATGCGAATGCCGTTTACGTGTACCAGGATGGTCAGTTCAGCCCCTTCCAGTTGGAAGGAGAATTGGGAGAAGGCCGCGTCTACAGTTTTGCGGAGGGGCTAGATGGGTCGCGGTGGTTCGGGACGATAAATGGACTGTTGCGGTGGCGGGAGGGCGAGTGGAGCCGCTGGAATATAGAAGGTTCGGCGCATTTGCGGGAAGGCGAGTGGACGCCGTGGAACGTCGAACAGGCGCTCAAAAACGACCGCATATTCGTCCTTGCCGTCGACACCACTGGAAGACTGTGGTTCGGTGATCAGTATCAGGGCCTGGGTTATGTCGATTCCGGGTATGGGCCGCGCTATCTCACCACTGAAGACGGACTTATCAACAACGAAGTCTGGGACCTGGAGGTCGATGCCGAGGGCACTTTGTGGGTAGCCACGCGCGGCGGCCTCTGTTCGTATCGCGATGGGATCTGGAGCCACTTCGGTCCGGCGAGCGGGCTCGAAGCCCGCGAGCTTTGGCCGCTTGCCACCAGTGCCGAGCACCTCTACATAGGTACCGCCGGCGAGGGAGCTTATATCCTCGAATTCGGGGAAGCAGACCAGCATTTGCCCCGGGTCGATATCGACCATCCTCTGATGGATCAAAACCGGGTCGTGTTGCGCTGGCAGCCCTATGCCCATTGGGGGCGACAGGCGTCCAACCAGATCAGAACCCGCTATCGGCTCGATCGCGGCGCCTGGTCGGAGTGGTCGAACCGCAGGGAAGCAGTACTGGAGGGATTGGGAGCCGGACAGCACGTCTTTCAGCTCCAGGGCGCCAGCCTCTTTGGCCTGGTTGATACAACCGGGTACAGCGCCGCCTTTTCAATTCCCTATCCTTACTATCGACAAGCCTCGTTCATCTTTCCGGTGGGCGGCCTGCTCATCGCCGTTTTAGGTCTGTTGATCGTGCTGGTCGAACGTCGGCGGCGGCATAACGTCGCCCTGAGTCTGAGCGAGGCGCGCTACCGCAGTTTCTTCGAAGAATCACCCATTGCCCTCTGGGAGCACGATTACTCCGCCCTCATGGAATACCTCGATTCTTTGCAAGAGCTCGGCACTGAAGCACTCAGAACGCGTTTGGAGCGATCTTACAGGGCGGTTTACAAAGGGCTGCGGTTGGTTCAGATCACCGATGTCAACCGCGCTACTCTCGAGCTTTTCCAGGCCAGAGGTCGGGACGATTTACGCGCTAAACTCACCCGGATTTTCCGGCGGGATTCTCTTCCGGCTTTTAGAGAGGGCATGCTGGCCCTGGCGCAGGGCCAGACCCGGTTCAGTCACGAGACAGTGGCCTACGATATGAGCGGTCAGCGCCTCAATATCATTCTGAGTTTTGTCGTGGCGCCCGGGCACGGACAGGCCCTGCAGCGGGTCCTGGCCTCGATGCTCGACGTCACCCCCCAGAAGAAGGCGGCCGAGCAGATGCAGCGTTCCATGTGGGCCGCCGAAGAGGCCAGCCAGGCCAAGAGTGAGTTCGTGGCCAATATAAGTCACGAGATCCGCACGCCGATGAACGCCATCATAGGCATGACCGAACTGGTGCTCGATAGCGAGTTGAAGGCGAGCCAGCGAGATTACCTGGAGGGAGTAAAGGTTTCGGCGGATACGCTGTTGACACTGGTAAATTCCGTTTTGGATCTTTCCAAAATCGAGTCCGGTAAGCTGATGCTTGAAATATCCGACTTGTCGCTGCGAGATACGCTGCAGGAGGCCGTGCATACCCTGTCGTTGAGGGCGCGGGAAAAGGGGTTGGCACTTAATTTTCGCGTTGCTCCCGCCGTGCCCGAAATCCTCAGGGGTGACCCTCTGCGGCTCAAACAAATCTTTATCAATTTGTTGAGCAATGCGATCAAGTTCACGGCGGAGGGCGAAGTCGCCGTGGAGGTGGGTTGCGAAACTGCGGGGGATAAAGAAGTCGATCTGCATATGATTGTCCGCGATACCGGCATTGGCGTTCCAGCGGCCAAGCAGGAGACGATTTTCGAAGCTTTCACCCAGGCCGACAGTTCGACCACGCGGCAGTACGGTGGAACTGGCCTGGGGTTGAGTATAACCGCGCAACTGGTGCATATGATGAACGGCAGGATCTGGTTGGACAGCGAAGAAGGCCAGGGCAGTACTTTCCACATAGTGGTGCGGCTGGAGGTGCCCAGTGAAGCCGGGAAAGCACTGCCGCCAAGGCATGGATTCAATTCTACTACCCCGCTGGATGAAGCGGCCTACACCCTGCCTACGCTGCGCGTTCTCCTGGCCGAGGACAATGAGTTGAACCAAAAAGTCGCGGTGGGTATGCTGGAACGGATGGGCCACAGCGTCGATATAGTCGCCAATGGCATAGATACACTGGACATGCTGGAAAGGAAAGATTTTGATCTGGTGTTGATGGATGTGCAGATGCCCGAACTAGATGGCCTGGAAGCCACGGCGGCCATCCGTGCCCGCGAGCGGGAAAGAGGTGGCCACATTCCTATTGTGGGCCTGACGGCGCATGCCATGACTGGAGATCCGGAACGCTGTCTGGCCGCCGGCATGGACGACTATGCAGCCAAACCCATACGCAGGGACCGGCTCTTTGCGATTTTTGCCCGTCATTTCGGTCAAAGCGCCGAACTTTTGCCCGCGCCGCCACAGGGAGAGCTCGAGGTTGCAAAGGTTCTGGACCAGGATGATCTTTGGGAGCGATTCGATGGCGATATAGAACTGTTTAAAAATGCGCGGGAACTGTTTCTGCGCGACGCGCCAAAACTGGTGCAGAAAATCCAGCAAACTATCGCCAGTGGCAAGGCGAATTCTCTGGCCAGTGCCGTCCACGAACTCAAGGGCATGGCAGTGAATCTCTCCGCCGGAGCCGTGGCCAAAGCGGCGAGAAATCTGGAGCGTATAAGCCGTGGAGACAGCCTGGAGGAGGCTTCCAACGCCTGCGACGAACTGGTGCGCGAACTGGATCGTTTCTATCGCGAACTGGCCAGTTTCGAAGCACCTGAGTAAGTTGCTCGGAGAGACGGGAATTGATCGCCGTCTGCAGTTCCGTCGCAGGCCACGGGTTGCGCTAGGAAATCTGTGGTCGAAATTGTCAGTGCTGCCTACTTATCGTCCTGGCAAGGGAAAAAAGTTCGCGCACTCCTTAAAGAGACGCCGAATATTCAAAGACTCTTTGCCCAACTGCGCCAGGATTCGCCCTGGTTTTTGCAGGGAAATACATGGGGCAGCAGATGCGGTCGGCGGCGTTGGCGCAATTGCAGATATGCAGCTGCCGGCCGGGGCAGATTTTTTTGTCTCAAGTGCAGTCTGTATTTGCCGGCTTTCTAGTCCGGTGAGGCCATTAGCTCCAAGAGGCCGCTGGGGAATTGTGCCGGACGAGGCGAGAGCAAGTTTCTTTGGGTCCGCTTAGAGCCTCCAGGCAATGCCGCTTTGGACCCAGCGGGAATTTCGAGGCGGCTGTCGAGGTTGACAGCCGGAAGAACAACTATAAGGAGACCACCATGAAGCTCAGTTGCACCTCGGTGATGCTGCCGCGCTGGACCCTGGACGAAACCTTTGACAAACTGGCTGCCTACGGCTACGACGGCGTCGAATTGCGCTGTCGCTACAACCCGGAAGGTGACGCCGAACCCGCTTTCTGGGGCTACCACCGCTCCGACGTAAGCCCCGACAACGTGGTGGAAAAAGCCGCACAGATCCGCGCTGCCGCCGCGCGCAGTGGCGTCCGGGTAGTGGCCCTGGCCCCCAGCTGCCTGCTGAGCGAAACCGAATTGGTGCACAAACTTTTCAAAGGCGCTGTGGCCATCGATCCGGAGCGGCCGCCCATGGTGCGGATCGGCGCGCCCAAATATGAGCACAAGCGGCCCTATATCTCCCAGTTCCTCGAAGCTCGTGCCGGTTTTGCCAACCTGGTCGAGGTGGCGCGTTCATACGGCGTCAAAATTCTCTACGAGATTCACGTGGGCACCGTCGCTCTGACCGCTTCCCGCGCCACCGAGTTGCTCAGGGACCTGGACCCGGCGCACATTGGCGCCATTTACGACGTGCCCAATATGGTGCGGGTGGGCCTCGAAGATACCCGCATGGGCCTGGAGCTTCTGGGACCCTACCTGGCGCATTGTCATATCGGCAACGGCATCCTGGTGGTCGATGGCCAGGATCGGACCGGGGCGCAGCAGTGGAAGTGGGAATTCTGCGATCTGCGCACGGGAGTGGCCGCTATTGCCCAGATTGTCCAGGACCTCAAAGACGTGGGCTACGACGGTTGTTTGTCGCTGGAAGAATTCAGCTCGGATTCAGATGACGAAAAACTGAAAAAGGAGGGCGAGTACCTGCGCCAGTTGATCGGTTGAATCCGTCCACTGGATTTGGCGTCGTCTAGGCGACGGGGCACCAGAACATCTGTTTGCCCGACCTCGGCCGGCGCCCGGGGTCGGATTTTCCAGGCAGCTGCAACGCTTCGAGTGCCGCCGAGAGGCGGTCGCTGAGCAAAACCGGGAGGGGCCTTTTGACAAGGGCGCCTTCGTCCATTTTTCCGGGGCCACCACAATTGCCGTGACCCGGCCCAAGGCGGCGCGAAGCCGTTTTGATG
>CAXFTV010000683.1:0-4375 GCA_964005845.1 uncultured bacterium | reverse complement strand
ATTGCCCGCGTTCGATGCCATCGACTCCACTCCTTTATCTTTTGCCAGCGGCCTATAGCTACCAATTCAATTTAATGTACTGGCCGGTCTAAATGCAAATATAAGCCTATAATTCTTAGAAGCCGTGTTAAAATTCGCTCTGCGGCGCGAGCGCAATCGGCGTAGGCAAGACGCCCTCACATGAGCCCGCCGGTGCATATAAATACAATAAATACTCGACCACCGCTTGGGTCGGCCGCTCTCTTGCGGATGGGCTGGGGATTCGATATTTTAAAAATTTTCGGACTTTTGGCGCGGCATGGCTACAGAGGAGCCTATCTTGTCTCGAGCCCTTCGCGCCAAAAGACTCTGTGCACAAGGTATATTAATTTGTATTTTTATGCGTTAACAGTGCCCATTTTTGCCAGAAAAGGAATCTCATGTCTTCGCTAAGTCTTTTTGAAAAATATGGTGGATTCGGCTCGCTTTACCCACTTGTAGGCGCTTTTTATGATGCCGTTCTGGAATCTGAAATAGTGTCTTATATGTTTGACTCGGTCGATATGGCTGAACTAATTGAACACCAAACTAAATTTATCGCCGTGGTCATGGGAGGACCAGGAAAGTACGATGATCAATCGCTTAAGGCAGCCCATAGTGAACTTGACATCAATGATGCCGAGTGGGATGAGATAGTGAGAATACTGATTGAAACTTTGAGAAGTTTTCACATCGAAGAAAATGATATTGCCACACTGGTAGATCTAATTGCTGCCAAAAAGCCGGTTATCGTAGCTGGTAGATAATTATGTATAGAGAAGTTATTGATGAACTGGGCATAATAGTTGCCATTCTCGATAAAGAAACTTTTGCCCCCAAGCTCGCAAGCGCTAAATTCGCCCAATTGGTAGGGCGGCAGGCAGAGGAAATCATCCGCTTTTTCGAAAGCAAAAACAATGATTTCACCAAACAGAAACTAGCGGATTTTGCAGCAGAGTCTCCTTATAAATTTGTGATTCCTTTGCGCGATGGGCGCATTCGAATGAGCGTAGAGTTTGCCCTCACTCGCCATGATTCCGGTGATTTGATGATTGTTGGAAATGATATAACCGAGCAGAAAAAGTTGGAGTACTCCCTAAAGTCTTATTCCGCAATCATGGAAAAACAAGACAAACTGCTTTATGAAATGGCTTATACTGACGCCTTAACAGGTGTTCACAACCGCAGAGCAATCTTCGAAAAATTCACCGAATACGCAAATAATAGCACCAATACTTTAGGCTCAATATGTATTCTCGACATTGATCACTTCAAACAATTTAACGATAGGTATGGGCATGAATTTGGCGACCATGTCTTAAAATATTTCTCTGAACAGGTCAATCTCGCCTTAGATGATGATTGCTTTTTTGCCCGTATAGGTGGTGAGGAGTTCTGCACATTCAGTTATAGTCGATCAGGTTCAGATTTAAATGCCGTTATCGACGACATTTTAGATTCTATAAAGGATGGCGATATCGTTACGCCGGAGCAGCGGGTGACCAATATAAGTTTTAGTGCCGGTATCGCAGAGTATACTAAAGATGGAACGACGCTGGATGAATTGCTCAACAATGCGGATAAAGCATTATATTTCGCCAAAGCTGCGGGACGGGCACGGGTGATTTCGTTTTCGACGGATATATTCGAGAAACGCGATGATACTTTGATCCCCAATTACAGGGAAACGGATCGCTAGTAAACGCTTGAGATTGCCCGCCAGCGCCAGCTAGCCCTGCTCCCCGCTGCGGTAAACTCTGGGAATCCGCCCCCTCTCCAGGACCATGACTGTGGACTTTCCCCCCGGCCAGCCCCTGCATCCGCTCCAGATATAGCCCCGCTCTTCTTGCACCGTTCTACTCGTTCGCATGCCAAGGTCAACCCGGTCGATAGCGCATTCCGAAATGGTATGACCGCCTCTTTTGCGTCCGTTTCACTCACCCGCGCCGCGGTCGTACAACCGTTTCGCCATCATCTTCAATCAAGGGCCGGTTGTAGATATAAGGGGGTTCGAGGACAGCCTGCTGCGCCTCGGTTAATTCACTTACCCATTCGGGCTGTACTGATGCATAAGTCCCACCGGCAAAATGCAGGTACATAGGAGAATAGCGGTACAGCAGCGAACGGCGTTCGCGCTCCGCTGTCCAGGGCAGGGTGCCGTGCAGGGTGCATTCGTTAAAGATCACCATATCACCGGCCTTACAAGGTATATTGTAAATGACTTCCTCGTGCTCTTCCCATGCCGCAATGGCGTGCGGACAGCTGAAATTGGCCTTGTGACTGCCGGGAATCACTGCCAATCCCCCATCTCCTTCTTCGACATCGGCCAGTTGAAATTGACAGACAATCATGCCGCAGCGCATCTGACCGTTGGCATAGTTATAATACTGAGAGCCGTCAAACGCGCGGCTGGTAGATCCGTGCATGATTAGCCCTTCTGAACCTTTGCCGCCGGTGAGCATGAAAGGGGCGTGATCCATGCGCCAGCCACGGCCGTGCAGCGTATTCAGATATGGAATTAATTTCTTATGAGCCAGTAAGTTACGAAATGGCAGACAGTGCGGTTTTGGCCATTCGAGCATGCCGGTGAACATGCCGCGCGGCTGCGTGCCTATCATCTTTTTGGGCGCATTCCTATTGCCATCTTCCCCACGCTTATCAGCATTGGCAGCAAAGGCATCATTAAGCGCGTTTACCTCTGCATCGGAAAGAAAGCCCGGAACCTTGAGAAAGCCCTGCAAGTCAAAAAGAAACTTTTCTGTATCGTTCAATGGATTACCCTCTGTGAACAAATGATTTTCGTCGACAGCGCGCCTGTATTCTAGCGCAAAAGATACTCCATACTCGCCGGCCACGCACCCCGCGCACGCGCCGGCACTCCGAATGCTGCAGCGCTACCCTTTGCCCAAAATGGCGAATTCGCCGCTGCTAGAAGCGGGCGATTTGGCTCTGGGGTTGCCCTGCAGCCATGAATACCCGGGAGAAGTTCCGGGGCCAGTAGCAAAGATTTGAGGTTTGCAAAATAATTGATTAAGCGTAATTTTACGCCAAATCCAACAATCTTGGAATTGCCTGATGCGTGAAAAAACCACCACCCAGGACACCAGAGCCGCCCTCTGGGGCATTGGCGCTACCCTGCTCCTCACATTGCTCATCTGGGCCATGGCCCCCCTGCTCAAAGACGTGCCCCATTTGGTCGATAGGGGTGCCTCTTGGTATTGGTGGCAACTGCCCGAGCGCACCGCCATGGGGGTTTTCAGCGCTTGGTTTTTTTACGGCCTGCACCAAATAGCCATTTGGGGGATCATCTTCTACGCCCAACGGGCCAAACCCAGATACGGACACGCACTGCACAACTTTAACTGGTGGGCCCTGGGCCTCAACGGCTTCTTTTGCCTGTTGCACATTGCCCAAACTCACATCTGGTACGACGGCCTGGCCCAACACGTTTCAATTTGGAGCGCCCTGGTTTCGGTGGCCATCATGCTCATCTGGGTGCTGCTCATGGAAACCCCCAGGCGCGGTTTGTTCTTTGGCAAAAAAGTACCCTTTTCCAAAAGCATCATGCGCGCGGCCAAAAAATACCACGGCTATTATTTTTCGTGGGCCATCATCTACACCTTTTGGTATCATCCCACCGAGGCCACCTGGGGCCACCTGATGGGCTTTTCTTATATATTCGCGTTGCTTTTGCAGGGCAGCTTGTTCTTCACCCGATTCCACCTCAACCGCAAATGGACTCTCTTGCTGGAAATGTGGGTGATCATTCACGGCACCATCGTGGCCCTGGAAAGTCCCCACGACATCTGGGGCATGTTCTTTTTTGGCTTTTCGGGCATTTTCATCATCACCCAGATGCATGGCTTTAACTTTGGGAAAATCCAAAAGTGGGGATTCGCCCTTTTGTACCTCGCCGGTGCCAGCGCGGTGGCCATCCAGCGGGGCCCGATCTTTTTTACCGAACTGCCCCGCATCGCGGTGATCGATTACGTCGGGGTCTTTATCCTGGCTGGCATTTTATGGGCCATTGCAAAAATCGTCCCCGCTGATACCAAGTCATAGACGCGCCAATATGACTGGAATATTGGTGCCTTTGACCCCATTGCTAATTTAGAGAATTACTGAACAAGTTCTACACTGCGGCGAATGACGTATTTAAGCTGAATATCGATTTGGGAATGAGGCCGGAAAAATCGATGAAATTGATCGCAAAATGAGCGAGCATGATGGCGGGCAGAGCGCGCGTCCTCAAATAGGCAATCATAAACAAAGCGCCGATAATCGAGGTGATCACCAGGGCGTGTAGACCGAGGCTCCAGTGGATCAAACCGAAAGCAACGGAGGAGATCAGCACGAT
>CAXFTV010000682.1:0-3561 GCA_964005845.1 uncultured bacterium | reverse complement strand
CGCAAATAAACGATACGCCGGCGAAGCAAATGCCCGCGCCGGTATCGCCCACGGGGTTGCACACCGCCACGTAGACGCCGTTGTCATAGGCCCGCGCCGGCATGTAGCGCAGCCAGCGCGCCTTTTTGTCCGCCGCGCTTTCCCCCATGCCCGAAGCATGCGGAAAAAACAGAATTTCGGCACCGCGCTCGGCTAGGATGGTGCTCAACTCCGGAAAGTGGGAGTCGTAGCAGATCTCGATCCCGTAACGCGCCTTCTCATGTGCGAATACCGGCATCTCACTACCCTGGGACCAGGTGCCGTTTTCCGTCGTGGGCACGTGGTTCTTGCGGTAGCTGCCGACCACCCCCTGTGCGTCGAAGACGACCTGAGTATTGTAGACAATGCCGCCAATATCCCGCTCCAGCAACCCCGCCATAAAAGTCAAACCGAAACGCCTGCCCAACTCTACCAGGGCCTGCACCGATGCGCCGTCTATTGACTCGGCCACCGGCCTGGAAGTATCGCCGGCATTGTAGCCGTTGATCGATAATTCCGGAAAGCAGAGTATGTCTACCCCAGCTGCCGCGGCAGCGCTCAAGAATCGCTCCATGGTACTGATATTGCCGCCGGTATCGCCCACCCGACTATTCATCTGCACCACGGCAATGCGTAAATCTTGCATCTATTCTCCCCTCCTTGTTCTTTTTTTTTGCAGTACGAATTTAAGATAGTCCCGCGAGGTTCTATTATCAAATAATCAAGGGGCGGGCTAGCTGCTATGGTAGCTGCCGAATGGGCTCCTCATAAAGCCATTGGCCAGGGTCTTTAAGCTGGCAACCGCAGCAGCAATGTGCTCAGCGCAAACCCCGCCATAGCCGCCCCGGGGCGGATTCCGGCCCCAGGAGTCCCGCGGCCCAGATATTGCCTGCAGAGACAGGATTTGTTTGATTTCAATTGGAATAATTAAATATTCGCTAAAGGAGAAAGAATGACATCCGAAAAAGCCACCTTTGCAGGCGGGTGCTTCTGGTGCGTAGAAGCCCCCTTAGAGCAGTTACCCGGGGTGCAGTCGGTAGTATCCGGATATACGGGGGGCCACAGGGAAAACCCGACCTACGAGGAAGTGTGCTCCGGCACGACCGGCCATCTCGAAGCCGTACAGGTAACTTTTCAATCTTCGACCATCAGCTACGCCCAACTGCTGGACGCCTTCTGGAAACTTTTTGATCCGACCGACCCCGACGGCTCCTTCCACGATCGGGGCATGCAGTACAGCTCCGCTATTTTCTACCATGACGAGGCGCAGAAAAGCGCCGCCGAAGCATCTAAAAAGGCGCTGGACGAATCGGGCCGTTTTGATAAACCGGTGGTGACGCCGATCCTGCCGGCGACCCATTTTTACGCGGCGGAAGCCTATCATCAGGATTTCTATAAGACGAATACCGCCCACTATAAACGTTATCGGGAAGCCTCGGGCCGCGACCGTTTTATCGCCGCCCACTGGGCACAGAAGGACGAAACCGTGGATTCCTATGCCAAACCCTCAGACGAGGTACTGCAGCGCAAACTTACGCCCCTGCAATACGAGATCACCCAGGAAGAGGGCACCGAGCCTCCTTTTAACAATGAATACTGGGAGAACAAGGAGGCGGGACTTTACGTCGACATCGTGTCTGGAGAGCCCCTGTTCAGCTCCGTCGACAAGTTCGATTCGGGCACTGGCTGGCCCAGTTTCACCCGTCCACTGGTGGCCGAAAATATTGTCGAGAAAAAAGATTTTAAGCTCTTTCTACCCCGGACAGAAGTGCGCAGTAGATACGCCGACTCGCATCTGGGTCACCTCTTCAGCGATGGCCCTCCCCCTACGGGGCAGAGATACTGCATGAACTCCGCTGCGCTGCGCTTCATACCCAGAGAAGAGCTGGAAAAAGCAGGCTACGCAGAATTTCTGCACCTCTTCGACCCGCCATAAAAGGCACGTTAAATCCTGACTCCGCGGCGCCCAGGTCCGCAAGTGGAGCCGAGCGGCTCCCCTCTACTGCTACCAGGCTGGCGCTAGTCCGGCAGGCTGGCCCCGACCACCTGGACCTCTGCGTAGGGCTGCAGCCACGCCGTCGACTCGTCGTGCATATCTACCACTTGAATCCGGTTGCCCCAGGGATCGCGAAAATCGCAGCGGAATGGCGGCGTCGTTTGCAGACCGTACTTATTGGTTATTTTGTCGCGCACGGCGGCGATTTGCTGCTCGTCGCGCACCATTAAACCAAAGTGGGCCTTGCTGCCGGGGCGCACCTGATCTGCTTCGAATATGGCCAGGAACTGGTGATTTCCCAGGGCGAAAAAAGCGTCTCCCTCGCCGTCTTTCTGCAATTGCAGATTAAATACATCAGTGTAGAATTCTACCGCTTTCTCTATATCGTCGACTTCGATGGCGATGTGATTGCAGCCAAACACCCGAACAGTCATTGCCTTTCCTCCTTCTCGCGCCTGGAAAACAATTCGGCCATGGCAAAGAAATACCCTGCTGCCCTAGATGGAGTGCGAACGCCCGGTGAGAAACTGGAGCAGAGAGGACCGCTCCATCCTCCAGAAGCCAAACCAGCCGAGGGCGAGAGCCCGAAAGGGGACTATCCCCCACCGATGACGCGCGCGGCGACACCAAACTACCCGGCCCCATCAGGCGGCGAAACCCCCGGGAAAAACCCCGCGGCAGCTGCGTTGTTGGTCTCCGTCGGGTCGGGCAGTTCGGCATCGAGGTTGTATTGAAACAGGGGTTGACCCATTGCCTCGCGACAGCGTTTGGCGGCCTCGACTCCGGAGAAGGGTCCATTGGGGATCTCTCCGCTAACATCAGTGAACGAGTAGTCCACCGCCAGTTCGGCCGTCTGCACGACTTTTCCGCTATATCGCTCAAGCGTTTCTTTTGAGGTTTTATTGAGCAGGGCACCGACGGCTCTTCCGGTAAAGACGGGCGTTTCCCCATCCGGAAACGCAGCGATCTCGGTGACCGCGCCGCCGGGGTACAAGGTCACGGCGTGTACGCCGTGCGGCTTGAGTTCGGCGGCCATATCGGCCGTGAGACGGTCAAGGCCTGCTTTTCCGACCCCATAGCCGATGTCGAAAAGATAGGTTACGCCACCAAAGCTCGATACCTGCACCATCAGTCCGGACTGATTCTTGACCATAATTGGCGCGACCAGCGCACTCATCACATGTGCACTTCGCAGCCCGATCTCTATCGAGGAATCAAACACCGAAAAGGGACGCTCCCAGAACGGCTTGCCAAAGTGGGGTTTGATGGCGACGAGGCCGGCGTAGGCGCTGTTTACCAAGAGGTCGATGCGGGATTCTCTGCCGTCGACCTCGTCGACAAAAGCCTTTACGGCACTATCGTCCCTCTGGTCGAGAACATGAGGCTCCACGCTGCCCTGCTCAGTGCCATCAGCCGCTTCCTCAGCGAGCGCTTTCAGAGCGTCGCCGTTGCGGGCAGTCGCATAGACTTTGCATCCTTCTTCGCGAGCAAGGGTCAGGGCAATCCCCCGACCAAGACCCCGCGAGGCGCCAGTGACAATGCATACT
>CAXFTV010000681.1:0-6305 GCA_964005845.1 uncultured bacterium | reverse complement strand
TTCCTCGTTAAACAGAGGCTGGCCGGGGTAGGTTTCCCGATCGACCCACATCGCCGCCAGCAATAGCCGGCCGGCCTCTATTTCAGTCATATAACCGACTTTGAGAGAACCTATGGCCCCGCCGAGAGTCGTCGAGAACGGACGAGCGGGTTCAGACCAGGTGTGGCCGGCATCCGTCGAGCGGCGCAACTCTAGTCGCTCGTCATCACAATCCTTTGTGCTTCCGACCCGGTAAAGGGCCAGCAGGCTGCCGTCGGCGAGCGGGGTCAACGACGGGAAGGTCGATACAGCTCGATTCGTTCCGGGCTCACCCCGGTTCAGGATGCCGTGGGATACAATTCTCAAAGCGAGGTGCTCCTCTTGAAGAAGTTGGCCAAAAAACCAAAAAAATGAAAATTATAGAGGCTTTCCAGCAAAGCGAATAAAAAAACCTTGGTTGCAAGAACACAATTTTCCGCCGCACTCGCTCAGCTCACGTGGCCAGCGGCGGTCCGCTGGGGATCGCGATGGGCCGCCGCTGCGGCGGATGCTCCGCCCGCGCGGCGGTGAATTCGGCCTTCAGGTATTCGCCGAGGTGGATCGCGCCGGCTAAAACACCGTCCGAGACCTTGCCCGAAAACATAAAGGGAATTGCATTACCCGGCCGGCTCATGGTGCTCTTGAGCTTGATATGATTGCCCTCGACCAGGCCCTCGAGGGCCTGGGTCGAGAAATCGCTGACGTGGACACCGCCGATCCAGTTGCCCCGCTGTTCGATGTAAAGCTGGTGGCGGCTGGCGCCATTGAAGAACCGGATATCGAGGTCCCAGTAGCCGCTGAGATCGGCTCCGGGCGCCGCCAGCCCGGTCGCGCGCGGGGTGCGCTCGGCGGCGAGGATGGCGTGGATGCGCTCGGCTACGACCTCGGCATCGCCCGGCTGCATCTGGCTCGGGGTGATGTTGATCGCGGCTTTGCCATCGCCGTCGCCGCTGCCGACGGCGATGCGCGGCGCGTTGCGGGCGAAGTCCTCGGCGACCTCCTCGCCGGTGATGTGCAGGACCTCGGGGTCCCAGACGATCGCCAGCACGGGAGCGCGATTGGAAAGCCCGGTGCGCTCATTGACAGCCGTCGTCACACCCTCTACTTGCTCGGCCCGGGCGGCGATGAAAGCCAGAATGTCGAGCCAGGCCTGCCATTCGGCCTCGTGGTCGCGCCTGGTCCAGGCCTCGACCGCCGCCAGCATACCCATGATCTCCTCCTTGCCGATCTTGTTGTCGCGGCCCGGGCCGTGGTGTGGCGAAGAGGCCTGCCAGGCGGCTTTGAGCAGCGCCTTGTCGCCAAGGACCAGCCCGGCACACTGGGGGCCGCACAGCGCTTTGCCGCCGCTGTAGGCGACGGCATTGGCCCCCTGCTGGAGGTGGATGTTGGGGATGACGAAGTTTTCGGCGGCGGCATCGGCGAGTACGGGAATGCCCTGCGGTTCGGCAATCCGGGCAATGACCTCCAGCGACAGTGGCTGGCCCGGATCGGAGGCCGGGCCGGTGACCAGGTAGATCATTGCGGTCTTGGGGTTGATAGCGCCTTCGAGTTCTTCGGGCGTCTCGACCGTAATCATTTCGACGCCGATATTGCGCACGGCATGGTCGTAGGCATTGCGCGAGTAGCGGGGTGCGATGACCTGGGTCTTGTCCAAACCGGTCAGGTCGGGGATGCGGATCAGCTTCTCGGGATTGCCCCCGGTCACACAGGCGGCGGTGATGTGCTTGATGCCGGCAGCGCAGCCGGCGGCGACCAGGCCCCATTCGGCACCGGTAAGCTCGGCCAGTCTCCTGCCGACCCCTTCGGCGAGTTCGTCGTACTGGACGAAATACCCAGAGGCCGCTTCCATCGCCTCCAGGACCTCGGGGCGTTCGACCGAGCCGCCGATGATAGTAAAGGTGCCCCGGCAGTTGATGATCGGTTCGACGCCAATTGAGCGGTAGATGTTGCCCTCGCTGCCCATAACGGTATTCCTCTCGCTAAAAATCTCGACGCAATCGCGTCAAATTAGTAAAGGGGGCCGTCCTCGGCCTCAGGTATGGCAGAGGCGACCTCATGTTGTTTGAGTGCAATCAACGTCGATCACTTCCCTATGTTGACCGCCAGGTGCAGGGGCTTGTCCCGCAACGAGGCAAAGAAGTCGGGGTCCAGCTCCAGATGTTCCGGCTGCGGGTAGAGTTCCCGCAGCGCCGGAAGAGCGGTAAATCCCGCCGTTGCCAGCGCATTGAAATAGTCGTCCACAGTCTTGTGCACGCATCGAACCGGGACATGGGTTCCGTCACGGCGCCACATTCGCCCTTCGAAAAGTTCGCCACGGCCAGAAAAATAGCCGGCACCATCGCGTTGAAAATAGAACGGTTGCTGCTCCCCGTGCAGGAAGGGGAAGCAGGGATGCGGGACGGCAAAAATAAAACGCCCCCCACTTCGCAAGACCCGAAACACCTCTTTCATAATCGACGTCATCTGTTCGCGATCCACATAGTTGAATAGAAAGACCGCAATAACGAGATCGAACGCTTGGTCATCGAATCCCGTGGGCTGGGAAGCATCACCGACCTGATAGTGAATACCCAGTGGCTCTGCCCCTTCGGTCGCAATTGCGCCGGCAATCATCTCCTGGGAGATATCGATCCCTTCGACGCGAGCTGCGCCGCGGTTCTTCAATTGCCGGGCGATATATCCTTCGCCGCAACCCAGGTCCAGCACGTGTTGCCCCTCGACCGGCTCACACCAGGACAACACAAAAGGACGAGCCGTAAAATCGGAGAGCAGAATCGGTTCGGTCCGCCGCCAGTTCGACGCAGCCCGGTTATAGAGTTCCGCGTTTGTTTCATTCATAAGGCCACCTCTCCCTGTTGAGCGCGCTGGTGCATCCACTCCCAGAAAACAGCTCGCAGTCCGAGCGCCTTGAGCATTTTGGGATGCGGGATTCCCTGGACCCAGTCGGGCTCAATTCCATGCTCGACCAGCACTGCAAGTTCTTCTTCATCGAGCATGCTGCTTTCCTCGACCAGGTTTTGCATCAAGGTCATGCGGTGGCCAGGCGACTCCAGCTTGGAGATCACCATGGTCAGATAGCGGGGAAAATGGGCACAGTAACCGGGATACTGGACGGCAAAGTCGCGCAGCGCCCAGCCTAAGTCGGGCACGTTGCCCTCAGCCAGGTCGGCCAGGTAAGGATGACAAACGGCCGGATGGGAAAGAGCTTCTTCGACAAGGTCGTCCAGATAGGACTCGCCAGTCTGTTTTATCCCTGCGGGTGCGTCCGATATCGAAGACACCTTTGAAAGTTCGGACTGGATATCTTCTTCGCTAAGCTGGCCGCGGAAACGCAGCGTTATTCGAACCGCGAGAGTCTGTATCAGGTCGGCCAGGACTGCCGGGTGATCTGCCAGCGCCTGCATCACTTCGGCGTGGTCCAGTTTGAGCAACTGCGCATCTTCGCGGATCGCGACCGTCGCCGACCGGGGACGCTGGTCGACAAAAGCGATTTCTCCGACCACGTCGCCAGCCTCAATTATGGCGAGTTGTCGCTCGCCATAACCGGTCCGTTTCGACACGGTCAGAGAGCCCGATTCCACGATAAAAAGAGTCCTGCTTTCGTCTCCCTCCGAGATCAAGACGGCACCCTGCGGGCAGCTGAGCGGCTCGGCGATTTCCAGGAGATGCCGATAGGTTTCCGCGGATAGGTTTTCTTCAAGACGCCACGCCATTGACTCGCTCCAGGAAAAAGGACACGGTGTGTAGGAATTATAAAAGACTTTTTAGGAGGGCTAGTCAAGCAGTGTGGATAGAATACAGATCAGCTCAAAGAGCGACCGCCGGGGATTGAGCTGGAGCAGTAGCCGACTTTATTCGGTTCGAGTCAGAATGGCCCTTGCGTCAGACCCTTGGTTTAGTTATAGTTCCCGTACGCATCGCCGTATCCGTACTTGAAAACGACAAATTTTGAGCTGGCGACTCTGTAAACCATTGTTCAGAAATAGATTGCATCGGCCAAATCTCACAAAAGAAAACGTTCCGATTCCAGGCCTATTTCTCGTAGTCCCACAGGCCGAAAATCCCTCTTCTGAAGGCAAGCCTGTCGATCGCGAGATCCCTAATAAAGGTATACGGTCTGCAAATAAAACCTCTGCCAGGAGGTTTTTCTCCAGTACATAGCCCTGTCTTTTGCATCGAGCACAGTATTCCTGTGTGCAACCAATTTTTCTGAACCTGTGGAAAGAGGTCGCTCCGCAGCAATAAGTATATCCATTTGCCTCTTACGCTCAGTAGGAGTTTGGGCCATTGATTTATCGGCTTTAAAAGTACAGGTACTGTGCCGCCTATAGTTTTAACCAGGCCGTCCAGCGCTAGGTAACACATGGGAGTGTTAAAGAAAGAGAGTGCATAATTATGCCCTTGTACTTGATTGAACGAAATTTTCCCGAGCCAGTCGAAGAAGGTTCCCAAGAAGAGCTCAATGAACTGAAGTTGATGAACGAAAAGTATGATTTGCAGTGGATCTATTCCTTTCTAAGTGTCGATGCGAAGAGATCTTATTGCATATACGAGGGACCGACGGCATCAGCGATAGTCGATGCAGCCAAGACGATTGGCCTGCCCGCAGATACGATAACGGAAATTGATGGGAGGATTAATAACGATGGGAAGGTCGTATTGCTGGCCATGTCGGATTTTGAAAGAGAACGCGATATCCGTTTGCGTATGGAACAGGAATTGGAGCAGGCAAAAAATCTCCAACTTGGCATGTTGCCCGACCAGCCGCCCATTCTTCAAGACGCCGAGGTCGGATTGTACACGCGACCAGCAACCGAAGTAGGAGGCGATTATTACGATTATTTTTTGTCCGAGGAGTCAACCCTCACCTTGGCCCTCGGAGACGCTACGGGTCATGGGATGGAAGCAGGTACGATCGTGGCGGTAACGAAGGGGTTATTCCAGACTTTGTCACCCAACGAAAGTGTCGTAGAAGCGCTTTCACAGATGTCCGACAAATTGAGAAATATGAGCCTTGGCCGGAATGGTATGGCGTTGGCGATGATAAAGATTCAAGGTAACAAGTTATCGTATGCCTCTGCCGGAATTCCGCCAATGCTCCTCTATCGAAGCCGGACCAAGGAGGTCCAAGAAATACTTGTTGAAGGTTTGCCTTTGGGCCTTAAAACTGTCGGCAAGTATTATGTTCGCGATCTGGAGTTATACGCGGGAGATACTGTTTTACTCATGACTGACGGACTTCCCGAACGGTTGAATCCGGAAAATAACGAATATGGTTATCCGCGGTCTATGTCGATTTTTCGAAACATCGCCCACAATAGCGCCGCCCGCATCTGCGAACTATTGGCTGAAGCCGGAAACGAATGGGCGAATGGGCGCGAACAAGAAGATGATATTAGCTTTGCAGTTTACAAATTTAGGGGTGAGATATCGAAGGGCCATAGTATACCTAAAGAAGAGTAACACGATAAAAAAACTGTTGCAAAAGAGGGAATTCATCTTAAAATTCTACGGCCCGCGCACGCAATCGGTCTAGGCAAGGCGTCCGAACTGAGGGCAATGCCGTAATACGCCAATTACAGCCGCGCATCTGCCCCGCCTAGCGGCCTTTGCCGACCTCTTATTCAGGCAGGGCCGGCCCAAAGCCTCACTGACGCTGCCGCCGCCACAAAACCCTTAGACCGCAGGCAGCATCACCTCATCTCCGCTCCGCTCCTGCCAGTCCTGAATCCGCGCCGCCAGCTCGCGAATCCGTCCCCTTTGCCCGGGTCGATGATATAGATTCTCCAACTCGTGCGGATCGGCGTTGAGATCGTAGAGCTCGCCCTGGCCTGCGCCATAGAGATTGAGCTTCCAGCGCTCGGCCGAAATTATGGTGCGCAGCGGATGCACCATGCTGCGATTGGGCTCGGCTTCGCCGATCGAGGCCGGGGGATGGCCATCGGCGCCGTTCCACTCGACGAAGACATCGCTCTGATCCAGACTCTCCTCGCCGCGCAATAGCGGCAACCGGTTGCGTCCCTGCATCCCGCCGGCCGCTTCCAAACCCATCAGCGCCAACAGCGTCGGCACCAGATCGATATGACTGAAATTGCCGCCGATCCGCCGCGCTCGCCGTCCGAGCATCGGCGCGCGAATCAGCAGCGGCACCCGCACCGACTCCTCGTACATCAGCGTCTTGCCCAGAATCCCGTGGTCACCCATCTGCTCGCCGTGGTCGGAGGTGAAAACGACGATCGTATCATCGGCCTTGCCGCTTTCCTCTAACGCCTTGAGAATCTTTGCCA
>CAXFTV010000680.1:0-3788 GCA_964005845.1 uncultured bacterium | reverse complement strand
TCCCTCCACCGGAACGGAAACCATGCTCCAGCCCGCCGGCAGTTCGTAAGTAAAATCGTCTACTTCTTCTACCCCCGATACCGCGGCCAGCGCATCGATCCGGCCAGCCCCATAGATGTTGGCCGCACCCAGTTCGACGGCTGTATCTTCGAGGATCTGGCGCACCTGTTGCGGCGTCAGGAACGGATTCTGCTGCAGCACCAGCGCCACAATCGCCGCCACGTGCGGAGCGGCCGCCGAGGTGCCAAAAAAGGGGCTGCCGAAACCGCCGACCCCGGTGATCCGCACCGCATCGATGGCACTGATATCCGGCTTGGTTCTGCTCTCAAAAGAGGGCAGGTAAATGGCCGCCGGACCGTGGGAACTGTAATCGGCAATATCATCGCTACCCGGATCGGAGGCATTGATCGCGCCCACCGCAATGACCCGGCGGGCTGCGGGCTGCCCCCAAACACTGCCAGCGGGGATATTGTATTCCTCGATTAGAGCGCCAGTGTAGTACATCTCGATTACCCTTTCCTCAGTACCACTGAAGCGCAGAACAACGACATCGAAGTACAAATCCCGATTGGTGAGGTTGGCAATAAAGGCGCTTTCGAAGGGATCGTCATTGCCGTCCTGTTCGTCGAATCCCCAATAAATCTCACACTCGCGCCGCGCTTCGCAATCGCCGTCTGCGCCGAAGACCAGCAGGTCGTAGTCGTCCCCGGCCGCACCGGTGGCCTCGTTCCACTGGAGGAATACGCTCACATCCCAACCCGGTTCTACAATTATCCTCTGGGTAAAATCCCCGCCGCCGAAATCGTGTACGATATCCTCATCGATGCCTTGCTCCAGCAGTTCCGGGATAGTCGCCTTGATGGGCACAAAAGGACCTTCGTAGTGCTCCAAAGCGCTGTTTCCCGCCGCCGAGACAAAAACCACGCCTTCCTCTATGGCGCTCTCAGCTTCCAGTGCAATGGGTCCGTCTTCGAAAAAGGGAGAGTCGAAAAAACCAATATCGTCGACGATTATATCGGCACCGGCTTCCACCAGTCGTTCTATGGAACGGACAAATTCCAGCCGCGAACCCCACCCCTGGCTAAAGGCCAGAGAAGCGCCGGGAGCCAGATCGTGGATAATTTCCAGCATGGCCGTACCTTCGTCGCCCCAGGCCGTGTTGTCGAGGATCTCCACCCCAGAGGGTAGATCGCCCGACAGGCGCGCGGCGCTGAGATTGTCCACCCCGTCGGAAATGACGCCGATCTTGATACCGCTGCCATCGACTCCCAGGACTTCCCGCACATCGTCGGCATTGAGCAGCCTATCACCCTGCGAGACCACCGACCCCGCGCGGGTGAAACCTCTGAGGACGGGTTTTATTTTCCGCACCGCCGCATAGGCGGCAATATCCTCCACTTTGTCCAGATCGAGCCAGCACTGTATCAGACCGTATTTTTCATTGGCGATCTCTACGCGCCCAGAGGCCGCCAGAGCTTCCAGTAGGTCCGCGTCCAGCTCTGCCACTTCGACGAGGACGTGAACCCGCTCTCCGCTCTGGAGATAACTCATTGCAGCGTGCGGGCGGGCGTTGGCAATGGTGGCCCGCACCACCGAACTGATTTTCTTCTGGTGGGGCGATAAATTGTACTTTTGGTTGAGGTAGTCCCGCCCCTTTACCTGTCCGTTAGCCGCAAGCGTCGACAGCGCTACACCTAAGACCAGAGCCAGAACAAACATGCCTTTCCTTTCTCCAAGGCCACAGAAATTCTATCCGCGGAGTCCAAAATTGCCCGCCGCAAGCAGGCGCGGGTTAAAAACGATCTCCCACTAAAGCAGAAAAACAAACTCAACTGCCATCATCTGCACCGGAACCAGGGGACCGAAAGTAATCCGATTCACCTGGGGACAATAATAACTTTTAAGGCAGCAAGGGCAACATGGGTTATTTGCACCTGGCTGGCGGTGCGCATATCCACGCCGACCTCGCCGCCGGCCGGATCCTGAAGCCGCGCCACCAGGGTAGCCGCGGCAAGAGTCGACCGGTCCCACGAAATGGCGATATTCCCCCCGGCTGCCCGCTGGAAGCGCAGCGTGAGGACATATTCGACGCCGGATCTGCCCGGACGAAAATCAACCAGCGCCCCATTGCCGAAGCGCACATCAAAGCTGCCGGCGGGGGGCAGCGGCGGTTGCTCGATCTCGCCCAGGGCCGCATCGATCCCCGCGCTGGCCGAGGGCTGCACGCCAAACAGCAGATTCCTGGTGCCCAGGCCCTGCTCGCCCACTTTGAGGCTGCAAACCCAGGAGGGGCCCGCCAGGGGCAAAGGCGGGGAGTTCACCGCTACCAAATCAGCGCCTATTCGCCGCTGATCATCGGCCTTGAGGGCAAAGGATGCAAGGGGCTCTGCGGGCTTATAGACCACCCCCGCGAACAGAGCCAGCCCCTTTGCCGCCACCGCACTCCGAGTGCCGCTGAGGCTGCCGCTGCCGCTGGCCAGCGACAGACTTAGGGTCTCAGTGAAATTTTGCGCCCTGCCCCCACGCGCATCGCGAACCTCGACCTGGACCTCGAAGGGTTCGCCGCTGACCACGCTATCGGGCAGTGCCGCAAAGGCCAGCTGAGCGGGGACCGCCGTTGCCCCGGTGGCAGCGGCTGCAAAGGTGAGGACCAGCGAGTTCAGCGCCGCATTTTCTAGCACTACCTGCCCGCTTGTGCGCATATCCACATCGACCAGTTGCCCGCCGAAGGGATCCCGCAATTCCGCCGTCCCCGTCAACGCCGCCAACGCCGCCGCATCCCAGGAAAGAATTAGGGGCCCTGCAGCACCGCGCTGCAGGCTCACTGCGAGGCGGCATTGGTTTGCCGGAGCACAGGGGCGCAAATCCACCAGGGTGCCATTTCCCAGTGCGGCACCGGCGAAACGCGCGTCGAAAACGCCCGCCGGTGGCAACGGCGGCTGCTCGATCTCACCCAGTTCAGCATCGATACCCGCAGTGGCCTGCGCATCCACGCCGAACTGCAGGACTGCCGATTTACCCCCCTCCGCACGGACCGAAAGGCTGCAGGTCCAGGCCTGTGCCCACCCGCTTTGCCCCAATACCCCCATGACTAGGATCAGGGCCGATCCCCACCGGGACAGCCGCATTGACGCTGCTAACGCGATGCGTTTTTGCATCTAGTCCTCGCCCTCCGATAAACTGGACGCCGCCGCCCGCGCCAAGCGCCATTGCCCCGCGCGAATGCTACTAATAATAAACAATAGCCCCCTTTGATGAAATGACCTAGATCACGCGCGCAGAGATCAGGGCACCCAATCTTCGCCTTTTCCAGCAGCATATAATTCGCTCCCCAAAGAAAAATCCCCGCCGGGAAACCGACCCGGCGGGGATTGCATACTGGTAGAGTATTTCCCTGCGGCCTATTTCATCAGAACCATCTTGCGCAGAGCGCGGAATTCACCCGCCCGCAGTTCGTAGAAATAGACGCCATTGGCCACCGGAGTGCCCCTCTGGTCGCGGCCATCCCAGGTCAGCTGGTAGCGTCCAGCAGACTGCGGCGCATTAACCAGCTCCCGCACCCGCTGCCCCATTACATCGTAAATCCGCAAGGTAACCGCACCGGCTTCCTTCAGATTGTAACGGATGGTAGTGCTGGGATTGAAGGGATTGGGGAAATTCTGCGCCAGGGAGTAGGCCTGCGGCAGCGCACCCAGGCGGCGTACCTGCAGGACCGCCGAAGGCTCCACCGCCAGCGACCCGGCGCCACGCAAATCGATCACCTGATGATTATGCAGCAATTGCCACTG
>CAXFTV010000679.1:0-1799 GCA_964005845.1 uncultured bacterium | reverse complement strand
GCGACTGGGTCCCGTCGCCGTGAATGGTCAATTTCTGCCCCTCCATCATGCCCACGACAAATCGGGGAATGACCGCCGAATACTGTGATTTGGGATCCTGCCTGGGGCCGAATACATTAAAATAGCGCAAGGCCACAGTTTCAAGCCCATAGGTGCGCGAAAAAACGTGGCAGTATTTCTCTCCGGTCAACTTGGCCACGGCATAGGGAGAAATGGGTTGGGGAATCATATCTTCCCGCTTGGGCAGTGCTTTATTGGCTCCGTAGACAGAGGAAGAAGAGGCATAAACTACCCGCTTGACGCCGGCATCGCGGGCCGCGTCGAGGATATTCAGGGTGCCGCCGACGTTGACCTCATTAGTGGTGATTGGATCGTTGATCGAACGCGGCACTGAAGGCAATGCTCCCTGGTGCAGAACAAAATCCACCCCCTGCACTACTTCGCGCACAATGTGATAGCTGCGGATATCCCCCTCGACCAACTCGATTTTTTCCTGCAGATCGCTAAGATTCTCCCGCTTGCCGGTGGAAAAGTTGTCCAGCACCCGCACCTGCTCGCCGCGTTTTACCAATTCTTCGACCAGATGGGAGCCGATAAAGCCAGCCCCGCCGGTCACCAAATAAACAGCCATTCCTATAAATGCTCCTTCCCAAGTTCAATTATACAGTTTTTTTAATTTAGGGCCATCAAGCGACACTCAATACTCTTATCAAATATAAATGCAGCGCCAAAAGATCGCCTTGAATTACAGCTTCCCGAACTCTTGGTATACCCGCACGGTCTTCCGGGCGATGTCCCCCCAATTGTAATTAGTAGATGCCAGTCTCCGAGCGTATTCCCCAACTTCTGCGAGTTTTGCCGGGTCTTTTAAGACGCGGCTCAAGGTCCGCTCTAAAGCCTCCACACTTTCCACCTCGACCAACCACCCGCTTTTGTCCTCTTCGACCGCTTCGGGAAAGGAGCCGGTGCGGGTAGCCAGGACCCCGCGCCCAAATGAATAGGCCCAGAAAAGCACTCCGCTCTGGTAGATCTCCCGGTAGGGCAATACCACCAGATCTGCCGCACAAACATAGGCAATCGCATCCTCAGTTGACAGATAGCCGAAACGCGCGATCAGGGCTTCATCCCCTATGCCCAATGCCGCTATCTGTGCTTTGTACATGGCCTCCAGTTCCGGCGAGATAATGCCGGCCACCACGAAGATGGCCTCGGGACAGGCCTCCTTTACCGGATTGATCGTCTGCAGCAGCAGATCCAATCCCTTATAAGGTCGGATGGCGCCGAAGAACAGCGCGATTTGCCCATCCTCTGGTAAACCCAGGTGGGCCCGGGCCGCGCTGCGGTCCAACTCGAGCTTGCGGAAGCCCTCGTAATTTCCGTGCGCTACAACATGGGTTTTCTCCGCCTCAATACTGGGCAGCCACTCCAGCAACTGGGATCTGTTCAACTCGGAATGCAAAATCAAAGCGGCGGCCGAGCGATAGTAATGGGCAAAGATCCAGGGCTCGAAGCGGCGCACTTCGTGGGGTAGAATATTGTGTACCGTGATTACCACCTGCACCTTGAAAAGGCGGCAAATCAGCAGCAATACCGCGTCCTTGCGCGGCGCCAGCAAGGTCTGTATATGGAGAATATCCGGCCGCTGCCGCAGCAGCAAGCGAATAAACCTGAACATGCTCAAAAGGTAGTTCTCGCGGCGAAAAAAGCGGATGCGTTTAAAAGGATGGGGCCAATCCTCGAGCTCGTATTGTGCCTCAGTGGTCAGCATGGCCAGATCCACCGAACAATCCTCCAGCGCG
>CAXFTV010000678.1:0-3762 GCA_964005845.1 uncultured bacterium | reverse complement strand
GGCGCCGGACAGACAGAGGCCCTGGCCGCCACCGGTGCCGGTCGTTTGAAGAATCCGGATGGATCGTGGAAGTACACCAATGCGCTGATCGATGAGACCAGTCCGTACCTGCAGCTCCACGCGCACAACCCGGTGGAATGGTACCCGTGGGGCTCCGAGGCCCTGGAAAAGGCGCGGCGGGAAGACAAACCTATTTTTTTATCGGTGGGCTATTCCACCTGTTACTGGTGCCACGTCATGGAGCGGAAGGTCTTTTCCGAACCGCTGATCGCCGCCTTGATGAACCAGTGGTTCGTCAATATCAAGGTGGACCGGGAGGAGCGGCCGGATCTGGACCAGATTTACATGATCGCCACCCAGCTGGTGGCCCAGGGGCGTGGCGGCTGGCCCAATTCGGTATTTATGACGCCGGATCTGCGACCTTTTTTTGCCGGCACCTATTTCCCGCCCCAGGACAGCCACGGCCGTCCCGGTTTTCAGCGCGTATTGCAGACCCTGCATCAGTTCTGGATGGAAAAGCGGGACGAAGTAGAGAGCACCGCGGCGCAAATAACAGCGGCGATTCGCCAGCAAAAAGCCAGCCTCCAGGCGCCACCTATGGCCCCGGATACGGTACTGGTAAATCGAGCCGTCGCGGCGATAAAGGGGCGCTACGACGCATTTAACGGCGGTTTTGGGGGGGCGCCTAAATTTCCTCCGTGCATACGGCTCGACTTCCTGCTGGAGTCCTTGCAAAGAGAGCCGGACGAACGCGCGCTGGAGATCGTTCGCCACACTCTGGTCGCCATGGCCCGGGGCGGTATTTACGATCAGGTGGGCGGCGGTTTTCATCGCTACGCCACAGATGCTCAGTGGCAGATACCCCACTTTGAAAAAATGCTCTACAACCAGGCGCATCTGTCCCACCTCTATCTGAAGGCCTACCGGGCGACTGGAGAGGAGTCCTGGAAGAGAGTAGCCGAGGATATCTTCCGCTTTGTAGACCGCGAACTGACCGATCCGGCGGGCGGTTTTTATTCGGCCCTGGACGCCGAAACCGAGGCGATCGAGGGCCAGTACTACCTGTGGACCGAAGAGGCCATCGACGAGATTCTGGGAGGCGAAGCCGAGATGTTTTTTGAGGTCTACGATCTGGCTGCAATGCCCGGGGGAGAAGGCGAAGTCCTCTTCATGCCACGGCTGCTGCAAGAGGCAGCGGCGGATCTGGAGGTGGGCCTGCCGCTGCTGCAGCAACAGGTGGAGGGCTGGCGGAGCCGCTTGTTGAAGGAGCGGGCAAAGCGTTTGTACCCGCTGCTGGATGACAAGATACTGGCTTCCTGGAACGGCATGATGATCGCTTCCTATGCCTATGCCTACGAAATACTGCGAGACGAATCATATCGCCGCGCCGGGGAAGCTGCAGCCGGGTTTGTGCTCGAGCACATGCGCAGTGCGGACGGCGGTTTGAAGCGGTCGTATCGTCGGGGCACCATCAAATACGATGGCTATCTGGAGGATTATGCCTTTGTGGTCCAGGGGTTGCTGGCCCTGTACCAGGCCACCGGAAACGAGCGCTGGCTGCGGCAGGGCCGCGCGCTCGCCGACCAGATGGTGGCGCGCTTTTGGGACCGGGAAGGCGAGGGGTTCTTTTTTACCGAAAGTGGTACGGATCTGATCGTGCGCATCAAGGATGCCAAGGATTCGGCCCTGCCGGCAGCCAATGGAGTGGCAGTGCACGTGCTGCTGGACCTGGCACGGCAGACGGGGGAGGAGGTCTATCTGGACAAGGGCCGCCGGACGCTGCACGCATTTGGCGGCATGATGCAGGCCAGTCCCAGCGCTTTCACCTACATGATCGCCACCGCGGCCAGGTATCTGGAAATGGACCGGTTCGCGCTGCAAACAGCTCTGGCGCTGCCTGCTCTGGCCACGCTTCAACAGGCTGTGTCGGCGGTTCCCGCGGTGCCGCTGCGGACCCGGGTGGAACTCTCGGTAGCGCAGCCTGCACCCGGCCAGGACTTTCAAATTGCAGTTCATCTCGAGATCGGCGCCGGCTGGCACATAAATGCGAACCCCGCTTCCAGTCCCGTTATGCTGCCTACCTCGCTAACCGTAAACGCGGATCTGCCGCTGGCGATTCACCGGATCGAATACCCCATTCCCACCTCCCTCTATGCAACTGCTCTGGGCGAAACGCTGGATGTGTACCTGGATGGGGTGGCGCTGCGAGCGGATGTGCAGGTGGGGCCGCAAACGCTGCCTGGCCAGCAGGGCCAGCTGCGCCTGCTGGTGCAGTACCAGGCCTGCGACGATACTCGCTGTTTGCCGCCTGCGGAAGTACTCGAAACAGTGGAATTGAAGGTGGCTGCACCTGCAGGGGGGCGCTAGCGAATATCTCCGAGGGCTGATTTGCCGCCCTAATTCAACTGCCCACCACAGGAGCTGCCGGCCCCGGCGGTGCAACCGTAACAGTGGTCGGCCAGCGCTATGGAACCCTGATTGAATGACTCCAGCGAGACGATGTCCCAGATCGTTTGCGGCGTATTGGCCCTGGGTATTTCCAGCATCTGGTTGAAATCACAGTCGTAGATCTGGCCATCCCAGCCGATCGATATGAGATCCCGGCACATCAGGTTGTCCAGGTTGTGGACGTTGAAGCTGTTCACCAGGAGCGTCATGTACTCCTCCAGCTCGCCCCTGTGCTTGAGATCGTAGAGAAAGCGCTTGATCGGCATGTTGGTGATGGTGAAGAGGTGGTTGAAGACGATGCCGAAGTCCTCCTGCAAACGTCCGTGGTAGTCGCCTTCCAAGCCCTCCTGGTCGGGCGGCAGAAAGGGGCCTACCGGGTTGTAGACCAGGTTGAGAATCCGGCTACCGCCCGGCTGGCCATAGCCCAGGCGATTGAGCAACTGCAAGGCGTGGATGCTGGCATCAAATACCCCCCGGCCGCGTTGCTGCTCCACATTTTTCCGCTCGTAGCAGGGCATTGAAGCGACGATTTCGATATCGTGATCGGCGAGGAATTGGGCGGTGTCCTCCTGGCCTGGCTGGAACAAGACGGTGAGGTTGCAGCGGTCGATTACGCGCAGGTCGCGCGCGCGCGCCTGACTGGCAAGGTAACGGAAGTGGGGGTTGAGTTCGGGGGCGCCGCCGGTTATATCCACGGTTTCGAGGTTTTCCGCTCCCTTTGCGTCCATCAGTTCGACGATGCGGAGGGCTGTTTCCCGCGTCATGATTTCCCGCCGTCGGGGGCCCGCTTCGACGTGGCAGTGGCGGCAGGTCTGGTTGCACAGTTTGCCGACGTTGACCTGCAGGGTGTGCAGGGTGCGCCGCTGCAAAGAGAGTGCATTGGCACTCAGGGTGTGGGAAAAAGGAGCCCAGTTGCCAGCGAGGGCGTCTTTGGCCGGATTTTCCTCTGTTAGTTCGGTCGGGGACAGGGTTTCGGACATGGCAAATCCTTTTTATCGCAGTGCATGTGCGGGTTAGTATTATACAAAAAAATGAGGCGATGGCAAATGGCCCCCGGTCGCAGTATATCCGGGAAGTGTCTGCCGAAAATTGGGCGGTATTTTTCTTTGGCGTGGAGGCAGCGGCATAGAGGATGCCAAATGCCGGGTTTCCAGGGCGGTGGCAGTGGTGCTATAGGTGGTGATTCGACGCTCCCCAGCAGGCGTATATATAGTCCCCGGGCGTATGCGGAGGGCATGGGGTGGTTTTTAGCGGAGCTCCCCGCCTTCCGTGAGTACGATCAGGCGGTCGGCGGCCAGATCGCGCAGGCGATCG
>CAXFTV010000677.1:0-3438 GCA_964005845.1 uncultured bacterium | reverse complement strand
CCCCCCCGCCACTCCCCGTCATCGCCTGTACCGCCCCCATGTAAATTTCATCCAGATCGGGACGCTCTTCGCGGTCTACTTTAATATTGACGAAATGCTCGTTCATTATTCGGGCGATGGATTCATTCTCAAAAGATTCGTGCTCCATCACATGGCACCAGTGGCAGGCCGAATATCCCACCGAAAGGAGGATGGGGCGATCTTCTGCCCGAGCCAGGGCAAGCGCCTCGTTTCCCCAGGGGTACCAGTCCACTGGATTATGGGCATGTTGCGCCAAATAGGGGCTTGTCTCCTGCAGCAAACGATTGGTGTATTTTTGTTCTGCCATATAAAGTTTTCAGTGCAATCGAGCAAAGTGTTTTACTCGCAGTATGCTCATGATGCAATGTACTCAGGAATTCGATTATAGACAAGCAGTTATCTTCCGGAAGGCCGCGCTCCAAACCCTAAAAAATATTCGAGATCCATCACAATTTTTCGGAATCGCTTCTCAGCTTCGGAGCATATATCATTGCCTTCTTGCCGGCGGCAATGCAAGGGCCAAACTTCTTCAATATAGCGCTTCTGAAAGTGGCCTTGTTCCTCTATGGGAATCTGTGGAATCAGGAGCGCACGAATCTCCGAAAAATTGATATTAGGTGTCCCCACCCCATTCATAATTGCGCGTATCTGCTGCCAACCCATTTGCGTTTTTAAAAAAAACCACACGTAGAATGCATTGATTTCAACTAGCCGGATCAAATCTACGAAGCAGCCTATATTTGCTGGATCTTTTTCGGTATAGACAGCCAATCTGTTCTTGCCCAGGGACCCGGCCCCGGAACGCGGCAACAACAAATCCCCCTGGCACACGCGGCTGCGCAATGGGTCGTATACGCTGTTTTCACAAACACAAAGGACCTGATCCAATTGCAATCCCGTCTCGGTAAAATCGCCCTGCCGAATAATTTTTATTCCACCTTCTCGGTGCTGGGGACGACGTCCTGTAACAATCGGACCATAGGTCAAATGACCTATGTATTCTCCCAGCGGCGCCAGCGAAAAACGCTGGCTTAACTTTTGCATCCCCACTGCCCCGTGCCAAAACTTCACGTCCCATCTTTTTCCCTTTAGCGATGGGGCTGGAACCCTGAGACCATCGGAGCTTTTTCCACCCCGATGCAAGGCGTGCAAACTCCGCAAAGTCAAAGCCAGTGACTGCCCCAGAGATTTACCAGTTCTATTTCTTTTCGCCCCCACAAGCAGGACCGTTGCGCTCTTTTTTTTAGGGCGGAATATTTTGCGCAAAAAAACGATCGAAGTCGTTGCGCGCAACCCAGGGCGGCAGAATACCGCGTCGGGAAGGGCCACCACCCCGAGCAATTCCGCGCGCTCCAACACCCAATCTCGCGCCGCCTGCAAGCGTTTGTTGGCAAAAAAACCTTCCGGCATTATTAAGGCCACCAATCCTCCGGGCTTGAGCAGTTGCAAAGCGCGTTCGACGAATAGCAACTCAATGGCAATGCCGTCCTTTTTAACTTTGCCGACCCCGCCCTGATTAATTTTTCTGCCCGCCTGCCAAAGCCCGAATTGCGCTATCTTTTCCACTGATGTTTTATGGGGCAAAATCTCTGCCAGGCGCCCGAAGGGAGGGTTCCCAACGACCACGTCAAAGCTTCCTGGACTAACACCCGGGAAAAGATCCGCCAAGCCATCCCCAGTATAAAAGCGATTCTGAATGGCACGACAAATCTGTTGGCGAACCAGCTCGGGATCGATTTCAATACCGTATACCCACCTTTCAACTCCCCCCTCTTCAATGACCGCTTGCAGGATATCCCCTCTTCCCGCCGCCGGATCAATGACTTTCAGATTTGTCCCAACCTCCCCATCCATAAAGCCCTGGATAGCCCTCCACATAAACTGGCCGACGGGGGCGGGGGTAAAAAACTGCCCCATGGCCGGATTGCCTTCAAAGGCTTTTGAGCTGTTTCGACTCCGGCGCATTAATGCTTCTTTCCAGTCACAGTTTCGGCTCGGTTTTTTTCTGTCGTTTTCAAATAAATATATATAGCTATAGAGGGTTACACAAATGATCAAAGCGTGGCATAGATCCTGCTCATGCCACTATACAACCGGCGGCACAAACCTGCTCTGGCCGCATTATCTTAAATTTACCCCATGGAGGTTTTATCATGTCGGAATTGAAAATGCCCGCCATCAACCAAGTGGCCCTGAGTGGACGCCTGGTTCAAGATCCAGAGTTTCGCTTTGTAGAAAACGGAGTGGCGCGACTAAGTGCCCGACTTGCAGTCAACCGGTCCTACAGGGATCGCGACGGCGAATGGCGAGAGGAAGCCTCATTTTTCAATATGGTTGCCTGGCACAAACTGGCAGAATTTGCCGCCGAGCGCATCCACAAAGGCACGCCGGTTTTCGTGGCTGGCCGGCTCCGCAGCCACAGTTGGAAAGACGAGGATGAAACGCCCCATACACTAGTGGAAATCCAGGTTCGCAGCCTGCAGTTGCTGGAAAAACAAACGGAAAAACCCGTTCATGCAGTGGATGAAGCCGGACTCGGGGAAGTAGAACTTGAGGAAGCCTGAGGTGAATCCCTCAGGGGGGGCTCCGCTTTCTAAGTGGACGCCCCTCCGCTGGACAAATTCCCCTATTGCGAATGCCCTCAGCCGGCGAAATGTCTATTATAACACCTAGTTAGGAACCTGTTGACTCTTGAGGACATTATGCCTATCTTTGGGTTTTAGATGCGATGGAAAAATAATTAGCCCCTATTTGATCCCATGGCCTGGTCAAAAAGCAAAGCCTTCCTCGAAAAGCTTCAACTCTGCAGCATCACTTTATATCTCGTTTGTCTGGGCGGATATACAATTGATGCCGTAGAGCAAGTCTACGACCAGATACGTGCCGATATTTTAGGGTTTACTTTCTTTTCCCTCTTTATAGCCGCCACCGTTCTGCTCGGCCACGAAAAGGGCAGGACTTCAGACCACCAAGAATAACCTGAATTGGGGCAGTAGCTCAGTTGGGAGAGCGCGGGCTTTGCAAGCCTGAGGTCGTCGGTTCGATCCCGATCTGCTCCACCATTCACCTTCCCAGTCCAATCTCAAAGACACCTTAAATCTAGCACGCTATTTTTTGCGGGGAATAGTAAGGTTATCTGAGAAGAAATCAGCTCAGGAAATGTTTCCCCTAAACAAGCCCAATTTACACCGCCTGCCGTGCTTGCAATTCGTCGTACTTGTCCAATAATCGCAACATCCCACGCCCGAGCGCCGTTTCATATTTTTCACATGTGCCAGCTGCTCCTTTTCCCTTACCCTTCGCTGAAATGCGCGGCCCAGGACGGCGCCGGTTCCCGGTTCGTCGATGCCATCAGGCCCATAGCTGGGGATAAATTGGTAGCGATCTTCGCTTACTTCCGATTCCAGAATATCCCTT
>CAXFTV010000676.1:0-6703 GCA_964005845.1 uncultured bacterium | reverse complement strand
GGTCGGCGGCGTCGAAGACATGTCCAAACGCTCCACCGCCGAGGTGGCCGAAGGCCTGGCCCTGGCGGCCATACCCTACGAGCGCAAGGCGGGTTTCACCTTCCCGGGCGTCTTCGGCTCTATCGCCACGGCCTATTTCGCCAAATACGGCGCCGGCCGCGAAGACCTGATGAACATCACCATCAAAAGCCACGCTAATGCCCCCCTCAACCCCAAGGCCCAGTATCAGGCCAGCATCCGCGACATCATGGACGCCAAGGTCGAACGCGCCCGAGCCAAGGGCGAGGCGCTTCCCGCATGGGCCGATGAAAAAGAGTTTTTGCACGATTCTCGCGCCAATCCCTCGATTGCCTGGCCCATGCACCTTTTCGACTGCTGCCCCATCAGCGACGGCGCCGGTTGCCTGCTCCTGGTCGGCGAAGAGCTGGCCCGCAGCTTCACCGATCCTCCGCTCCACGTCGTCGGCCTCGGCCAGGGCAGTGGGCGCGGCCTCCACGCCGCCGATGACCTCACCTACTTCGAAGCCACCCGCGCCGCCGCCCGGGAGGCCTACGACATGGCCGACCTGGAAGCCGATGATATCCAGTGTGCCGAGGTCCACGACTGCTTTTCCATTGCCGAACTCATCCACATAGAGGACCTTGGCTTCTTTAAACCCGGCGAGGGCTATAAAGCCGTGGCCGAAGGCCTGACGCGGCTGGACGGTCCCCGGCCGATCAACACCTCGGGTGGCCTGAAGTGTAAAGGACATCCGGTGGGCGCTACCGGTGCCGCCCAGTTGATCGAGATCTGGGAGCAACTGCGCCACGACGCCGGCGACCGCCAGGTGCCGAACGAAAACCTGCGCATTGGCGCGGCCCATAACCTGGGCGGCACCGGAGGCACCTGTACCTTTACCATTCTCGAAAGGAGATAGCACCGTGATGGACAGGCCGGTAAACGACCACAGCTTCGAGCAATTCCTCGGCGAGGAAAAACTCATGGGGGCCCGCTGCAGCGCATGCAATACCCTCTTCGTGCCGCCGCGCTCGGTGTGCGTCAAGTGCTACAGTTCCAGGATGGCATGGACCGAGGTGAAGGGCACCGGCACCCTCGCCGCCTTCACCTGCATCACCATCGGTCCGTCCTTTATGGCCGCAGAGGGCTACGACCGCAAGAACCCCTACTGCACCGGCGTGGTAGAACTGCACGAAAAGACCCGGGTGGTGGCCCGGATCGAAGGGGTGGACAGCCGCAACCCCGAAAACATCAAAGTCGGCACCCCGGTAAAGGTTAAATTTTTACACCGCGGCAGCGCCGAAAAGGCCCGCACCTTTCTGGCCTTCGAAGCCGTGCCGGAATAGGCAACCCCCCCAACGCGCAGCCGCTTTGCCGCCTGCCTCTTTTATCCGGCACTCGAACGGCGGCTGTGGCCCCTTCAACGCCTCACTCTGACAACCTTGGAAACGACTGGCGGCAAATCCACGCCCCCTTCGCCCTCGTCGTCGGCCACCAGGCGGAAGGCCTCCCCATCCCGCAGCGCATTATAGATCACCCCGGAGAACCGCGCCACCCCCGACTCGGCCCGGACGCGCATGCCCAGGCTGCCCATGCCGGCCAGACTCAGCGTCACCTCGCCGTTAAAATCCCGGTCGAGATTGCCGTGCTCGTCCAGTGCCACCACCACCGGCTGCGTCCGCAGCGGCATGCCGCTGAAGGCTCCGTCGGGCTGCAACTGGAATACCAGTCGCGTTGCCCGCACGTCGACGACCACCCGACATGCCTCACAGGCCCGCACTTCCGTCCCCAGCCGCATGCCGTCCATTTCCACCCCCCCAGAGGCAAAAGCTACCTTGAGCGCATGCCCATCCGTCACCTTTTTGCCCAATACCGCCGTCACCAGATAAAACACCTCTTTTCCGGCTGGCGGCCGCTCGATGCGCGCCGCTGCAATAGTCGATGGACTGCCAATCCGCATCGCTCCCCAACCCAATGTGCCGAGCCGGTACTCGACCCCGCTCAGGGTGCCGTCGCGACTGCGATAGAGCCGCAATTCGCGCAAGTCTTCGCCATTCAGTCCGGTGGGGTCCGACAGATCCTCGATATGAATCGTAACCGCATGCAGGCGCTCATAGCCATCGCCCACCAGGCCGACCTTGAAAAGCACAACCTCCGCACCCGGCAAGGCCCGCAGCACGGCATCCGAGCCGCGTGCGGCTAGCGTCTCCCGCGGCCAGACCTGCGGCGCGATCCAGGGCAGCACATCCTCGCCCCCGGCAAAAGTGAAAGTAGTGTCCACGAACCGGTCACCGTTATCGTCCGGCTCCACGCAGCGATCCCAATAATTGCCGCCGATCGGCCGTGCCGCACTGAAGATATTGTCCTTGCTGTACGCAGAAATATCGATCTGGCGCCGGTTGGCGGAGAAAACATTGCGCACGAAGCGATTTTTCTCCGACTGCCCGAAGATGTGCACGGCCACCTTGCTGCTATGCGCTATCCTATTGTTGGTAAATATATTTTCCGAAGAGCTTTCCAGACTCACCCCGCCACCATGTTCCACAATTGCATTATAGGCGATGGTATTGCCATCGCTTTCCTGCAAATAGATCCCCCGCCCGTGCCCGTGCTCGAACTGGTCTCCGCCGATCCTGTTGCGCACGATCAGATTGCCGTGCGCCCCCCGCAGCAGAACTTGCCGGGCAAAATCCCCTACCACCAGATTGCGCACCACCACGCCCCTCCTGCCCTCGAGCACAATCCCCTGTCCACTGCCCCGTTCCCGGGACCGCACCGCATGACCGGCGCCATCCAGTACCAGGCTGTCCTCTCCCACATACACCTCCCCGACCACATCCCGGGTCAAGGTATAGGTCCGCGTCCCAGCATCCCAACTACCATACTCCTCATCGCCGGGGATGAGCAGCGGCTGCTCCGCTCCGGCCAGCCCCCTCCACAGGCCGACAAAAAGCAGCAATTCCCACCATTTTTTGATCACTGTATGCAAAATCCTCGAAAGCCCTAAAATCGGCTCTAACTGGCAGAAGAGGCGACTCGCTTTGCCCCATTATTAGTTTGAGAGCTGTCTGCAACTGCACATTTGCCTGGGCCACCATGGCCACCTGGGTGATGGCGCCAGCGACTGCACTAAGGGCGGAGCGGGCAGTGGCAATCCTCGCCAGCGAAGCCGAGCCCGGATTCAGCAGATCGGCGCCGTTCTGCATATCCGGGAGCGAAACCTCGATCCGCTCGCAAGGCGAATTGGCCGCTCCCATCAGCACCTGATTGTGCTCTTCTAAATACCGTGCCGCATTGCCTGCGGAGCATATTGCTGCTAATACTTGATGCCACCCCAGTGAACCTCCCGATTCCGCTTTACAAAACCACGTATAAGTTACCTTTTTCAAAGCGTATATCAAGCTTAAAACACCGCTCTGCTCCCCCCCCCGGCGGCAATAGAAAGGCTGCGCCCATCTCGAATTCGCGTTCCCAGAATCCTTTTTCACCCCCGCCCAAGCCCTGCAACCAGGCGCTCCAGCGCCGCGCTTTCCCGCCCTGCAATTTCCCGCAGGCGCAGGGCCGCCCTGAGTCCCAGCGACGCTGCTGGCCGGCAGGCAAATTTGAACATCATCCGGTGCAGCACTGCAGCACTCTCCTCGATCTTCCGATACTCCCCGCGCAAGCCGCAGGACGAATCGAGATATCCGCTATCTTCCATAAAGCGGATTCTCATTCCCATGCACTTCTTGTGCTCCCAGAGGATGCGCCAGGTCGTGGGATTGCAGAACCGCGGATTATGCAGCAAAACTCCAAGGTGAAAATCCAGCTTTTTGTACACCTGCACCCCATATATATTCTCCACCCTTCTCCTGATCCCGACATTGGCATCTCCACCGGCGGGATTGTGCAGCAGCCGCAAGCGCGCGGCGGGATTGCTCCCCGACAGATAATCGCGCAACTGCTCGAGCACGCAAATCGGGTCAAAATCACACCCTGCCCCGGCCAGATACTTAGCCAGCCACACTTTCGTCGGCCAGTTGGAGACATGGGAGTCCACGGCGCTCAAATCGACGCCGTTGAATGCTTTTTCGAAAGCGCTGAATCCAATTTTCGAAGTGGTGTAATTTCCCCTCTCGTCGAAGCCTATTATATCGAAGGAGCCCATTTTATCGTCAAAGCCGAACACCAGGACATCATGGACAAAATGGGCGCGCTGGTAGGATTTCCTGTGCGGAATGTAAAATTCGTCGGCAAAAACCTCGACGTAATACGCTGCCGCAAGAGCGTCTTTGACAAACGCGACGATCCCGCCCCGGGTGCGGGCGGCGATTTCCCGGTTCATCCACTGAATGTCGAGCAGCGGCGAGAGCACGAGCGGATGAACCGGGTGAATGTAGAAATTGAGGCCGCCCTCAACCCCTTGCCGCGGCGCGATGAGCTGGATATACTGGCTGCAAAACCAGGGCAGGTACGCCTGGTGATTTGCCAGAATGGACAGGGAGTAGGCATGGTGCAGATACCCGGTTATGGGCGGCTGCAGGTGAATGGGCAGGGTTTTTGCCGCCATCGGCTAAAGACCATAATCCACTTCCGGCCTCGTGCTTTTTTCTGCTTCGCTGGCACTGACCAGAATGGCCAGCGAGCGCTTTAGCAAATCGTTCTCTCTTTTTAAGTCTGCGATCTGGCGGCGCCACCGGTCGCGCATTTCCCCCCGGCCCATGGCGATGTGAGGCGGAAAAGCCCGCCGCGCTTCGTCGCCGTATTCTCTGGTCCAGTGCCACAGCATAAAACGACTGATGCCCTGCTCGGCCGCCACTTCCGTGATGATATCCTGCTGGCCGACAAGAACCTGCTGGACCACGGCAATTCTATCCTCGCGACTGCTCGCCTTTTCCACGGCCTCTGCCATAGCTATGCCCCGCGCCTGTTAAGGGGTTGCACCCTGAGTATTGTGAGTGAATTACCTGCCGGCATTTAGCACAAACTATGCCAGTTGCAGCAAGCGCGCTGGCTTGGGGTTATAAAGGCCTGTTCGGCAAGGGGATAGGTGCAGAGTAGCACCATGCGGCAAGGGGCTCAACACCATTACCTGCTGGTAACACCCCCCCCGAACGCCAGTCGTCCCCAGGCCCTAAACCGCTGTATTGCAAAAAGTTGTCAGTGGTGAAGGCGTCTACACAGTTGCCGATAGCGCAAAACGTCTCACAGAAGCCGGCGTTGGCAACAGGACCTTTGTATCGACGCGTGTAGCGCTCGCCGCCAACCCATGCTGCCAAAAGCTGCCCCGGCCCGGCACCTCGCTCGTGTGTGCGGCACCCCGGCTCCCGCTCCCTGAATCGCCGCCCGGGCTTTTTTGCGACAAATTTGAATTGGAAAAAATTTATCCTATCTTCATACGGACAAAGCCAAGGAGGTATGGAAATGGATCGCAAAGAAATGAGCAACGAGGAGAATTACTGCTTTGACGTGGCGGGCTATCTGCACGTGCCGGGAGCCCTGCAGAAGACGCAGGTGCAGCGCCTCAACGACGCCATAGACCAGACCGGTCAGATGCAGGGTATGCTGGGCTGGCCGGGAGACCTAAAAGAACCCTTCCGCGACCTTTTGGTGCACCCGCACCTGGTGTGGCATCTCAACCAGCTCGTCGGGCCGGGATTCATCCTGGACCGGGAGCCGGAAATCTGGTGCGAGCAGAGCGGCGCGACCAACGCGCCCCTGGCCGGAGGCAACGAACCGCGCGATCCGGCCACCGCCTATTACTTTCAGAACGGACGGCGCTTCAGCGAGGGCGTGCGCGTACTCTGGGCCCTGGAAGATGTGGCGGCGGGCGATGGCGGCTTCGTGCTGGTGCCCTGTACCCACAAAGGCAATGTGGCGACGCCCCAAGGCGTATCCACTGGTGCAGCCGATATGGGCTTGACGCACCAGCCCGTCCTCGAGGCGGGCGATCTGCTGATCGTCGCTCTGGCGGCACTGCAGGGCATGCGTCCATGGCGGGGGGCGGGACGGCAGCGCCTCTTGAGCTACGAGTACGTGGGCCGGGGCGTCATCCGCAGCCCGGGTACCGGTGCAAAGACGACACGGGAAGAACGTCCGCAGTGGCAGTCGCAGCTGAGCGCGACCCAGCGCGCATCGCTATACAAACCGGGTTACAATTCCACCACGCCGCCACCGACGATCGTCACGGACGGAAAGACGGCGGCAATGGATGAATCGGGCGCAATTTTTCATCCTGCAGTTCTAAAAGCGGACCCGGAAAGCGGCATCGATCACGAAGAATTTTACTTCTGGGATCTGAACGGCTATCTGGTGCTGCGGGGAGTGATGGACGAGGAATGGCTACAGGCGGCCAACGAGGCGATCGACCGGTTCGAGGACCGGGTGGAGGTCGGCGAGGAACTGGCGCGCGGCTCGAAGACCCTGGCGGGGACCGGACGACCGCTCTTGTCCGGACTCCTGGAACTGCCCGAACCCTATTGCGACCCCTTCCGGCGCATGATCGCCCACCCGGTGGTCGAGCACCGGCTCAATTGGATGGGCGCCAGCGGCGGGCGCATGGGCGGAGCGACCGGTTTTGTGGCGGTGAAGGGTACCAGCGGTCACACCCTGCACGATGCCAATGAGCCCCTGAACCCCGGCCGCGGCTATATTTACCAGAATGGACGCAGTTATTGCGAGGCGGTCACGGTTGCCTGGCAGCTCCGCGACGTAAGTGCCGCCGATG
>CAXFTV010000675.1:0-9580 GCA_964005845.1 uncultured bacterium | reverse complement strand
GACTGTCCTTGGGGGATTGGCAGATTGCTACGACAGACCATCGGCCTACGCGCTCAATGCTGGAAATGGTCAACTGCGGAAGTTTTTAGCGCCTCTGACGAGCCGTAGCGTGAGCACCATAGTGGGTTTCACCGAGACGACAGATGCCGGGACGCTCTACAACTCAGCCGCAATATTTCACCAAGGCGAAGTGTTGGGTCTATATCGCAAGGTGTATCCCGCCGAAAACCATTCCGTCTATGAGGCAGGCACCGAATTGCCGACGTTTACGATCGGTTCGCTAACGTTTGGCGTCGTCATCTGCAACGACACAAACTATTATGAGCCCGCTAGAGTCATGGCGTCCAGAGGGGCAACTGTCCTTTTCATCCCGACGAACAACGCCCTTCCTGCTGGCAGGGCCGACGTGGTCTCGAGGGCGAGAAGCATGCAAATTGCACGGGCGGTCGAGAACGGTTTGACCGTGGTCTCTGCCGACGTCGCTGGCAACAGGGGATCCTTCGCTTCACATGGATCGAGCAATATCATTGATCCCAATGGCGTGGTCGTGGCTTCCTCGAGGCCCTTTGTCGAAGATTTGCTCATTGCCGATATTGACCCGGAAGTTGATAGGATTCGACGCGGATGGAATTCATCGAAGAATCCCGCGATAGTCAGCGCATTTCTTAGTGAATGCTACGCGTGAGCAGCGTGCGAAGTGTGGGGGGATACCGCTGCCGGTTGGCGCGTTCGTACCCGTCTGCGGGCAATCTGCTGCGCAGGTGCGCAAATTTGAGCAGTTGGAAGAAATGGGAGAAGTGAAATCGAATATTTGCAGTATACCTCCAGAATATCGAGAGTTATACTGCGTTATTTCAGGATGGCTACCAGATGGTGTACGGGTTACTCAATATGCGGAATAGATTTACTCACCAGGCCGAACTGAAACGAGCCTTGCCCCAGGGGGGTAGGCGGAAGGCCGGACTATGACGGAGCCCATCGGGCTGTCGATTCTGGTGTCGGGCTTCTGGCACCACGACCCGCCCGACCGCATGCGCCAGCTTTTGCACCGGCGCGTCTACGGTGGCGGCCGCGGCGACCACCTGGGCCGCTACACGACGGCCGACTACGGGATCTGCAACAGCTTCCACATCGATCTGTCCTGCCGCCGCTGTCCGCCCAAAGACCTGCCGGCCCCCATTCGCCAGCGGGACTTCGGCTGGCTGCCCACACCGACGCTGACCTGGAGCCTTGGGGATAACTGGAAGCAGATCGTCGACTGCCTTTACCTCGGCACGCTCCTACATCACTTCTACAACGAGCGCGAGATGCTCTCGTGGGAGGAGGTCGGCCCGGGCTGGCGCATCACCTACGGGGGCGGCGTGACCGCCGAGGTCTGTATCGAGGGACCCGAATCGCTGCGCGTGACGATGGGGCAGGTCACCGTGGCCCGTGCCGGCGACCGCTTCATCCCGCGCGCCGGCGCCGTCTATGCGTACAGCCGCGATGGCACCGACGACACCTGGATTCTGCCGCCGGACCTGCGCGGTTGGTGCCTGCACCTGTGCAGCCTGCACGACACGGGGCGGGGCCCCGCCCCGGAACACGATATCCGCGAAGACGCCGTCCGCCTGCACCTGGAGGCCGGTGTGCCGGTGAAGCTGGAAGCAGAGGCGGGCGGAGCGCGCCAATCGCCCTGATGGGTGCCGCGTCGGGCTGATATGGGATTGATGAGAGCGCCCAAAAGTGACTCCCAGACTGGCTGTTGGGCTTGTGCTGCACCGCCGGTGGGGCGCTGATTGACAAAGAGGGCGTAGCCACCACAATCTACCATGGAGTAAATGCCGGCACCTGCATTGCCACCAGCGCGGATGATGAGTTGGTCCACTGGAACAAACTTCCGCCTAATCCAGTGATTCCCCTGACCAGAGCGGGGGCAGTTCTGTATTAAGGTCTACCGAGGTTTGGGATATGGCCGCGACAAATCCCTGGCAATTGAACCATTGCCATAATATCTCCCCATTTCAAGATACGCGCTCAATCCACTGTCACCTGGCTGCCCCACCAGTCGTCGTTGGGCTGCCAATCGGCTTGCAGATACTCGGCGTGCTGGCGCTCCAGTTGGGGCATCAACTCGTGCTCCAGCTGGTGCAGGCGCCGGCCTGCGGCACGGGCATCGTACTGGGGGTCCGGCACGGGCAGTTTGGCCCCCACTTCTGCGAGCCACTCGTCGAGGCGCTGGCGCAGGACGGCCGCCTCCTGCGCTCGGTCCGGAGTCCGGTCGTCCCTTTCGCCGGGGTCGGCGGCCAGGTCGTAGAGTTCGTCGTGGCCGTCCTCAAAATAGTGGATCAATTTCCACTCGCCGCGGCGGATGATGGCCGTGGGGTCGCCGCCCTGGTTGCCGTAGTGCGGGTAGTGCCAGAACAGATCGCGTCCGGCCAGGGCGTCGTCGGCGTCTCCCCGCAGCAGGGTTGCCAAACTCATGCCGTCGACCCGCTGCGCCGCCGGCAGCGGCACGCCGGCCAGTTCCAGCAAGGTCGGATAGAAGTCGATGCCCGAAACCGGTACCGCACAGGTCGTCCCCGCTTGGGTCGTTCCCGGTGCTGCGATGTAGAAGGGCTCGCGGATGCCGCCCTCCCACTGCCGTCCCTTGCCGCCGCGCAGGGGCAAATTGGAGGTGGCGAAGGCGTCGCCCGACGAGACGCCGCCGTTGTCCGAGGTGAAGCAGACGATGGTCTGGTCGGCCAGGTCCAGGTCGTCCAGCGCCGCCAGCACCATACCGACGGCCTCGTCCATGGCCTCGATCATGCCGCCGTAGATGGGGCAGTCCTGGATCTGGCGCACGGGCAGATTGCGGTCCATGATAAAGCGCTGCCCTGCCACGCCGCCCAGGGGCAGCGCTTTGTCGCGGTATTTGGCCCAGCGCTCCAGGCTGGTCTGGATGGGGCCGTGTACCGAATAAAAGGATAGGTAGGCCAGAAAGGGCTGGTCCCGGTGCGCCTCGATGAATTGCGCCGTCTCCCGTCCCAGGCGGATGGGCAGCGACTCGCCGTCGGGCCCGTCTGCGAGCTTGGGGTTCGCGAAGGGGGCGAAATAGCCGCCGGCGGGGCTGCCGGCTTTCCAGCCGCCCTTGTTAATTTCAAAACCGAAGTCCTCGGGGTCGGAGCCGGTATCGCCCAGGTGCCACTTGCCGGCGAAAAAGGTTCGGTAGCCGGCCTCTCCCAGGGCTGTGGCCAGGGTGATCTCATCGGCCCGCAGGCCGTGTTCGTACTCGGGCGGCAGCAGTTTGTTGCAGCGGCCGTTTTCGCGCCAGGCGGTGCCGCTCCTGGCGCCGATCCAATCAGTCACCCCGTGGCGCGGCGGGTATTTGCCGGTGAGAATGCTGGCGCGCGAAGGGCTACACACCTGGCAGGCGGCATAGCCCTGGGTGAAGCGCATGCCGCGGCGGGCGATGCGGTCTATATTGGGGCTCTCGTAGAGGGGACTGCCCTCGATGCCCAGATCGCCCCAGCCCAGATCGTCGGCCAGGATGAAGACGATATTCGGCTGTTTCAAATCTCACTCTCCTTTTTCCAAATCTCGTGGCGTTGTTTCTGCTAGGCCTGCGTCCATGCTGCACCGCGGCGGGCCCGGGCCGCATAGCAGCAGAACAACCCCAGAGTCCGGCGTCGATGCAGAGGGATTATAAAGGGCCTTTTAAGCGCTCTGTCAAGCCGTTGGCGCCCTTTTGCCAGGGTTCCCTGCAGATGGTGCTGCAGCGACTGCGCAAGCGCCCTTTGCCGGCCGGGTAGAGGGGCGCCCTTGCCATGGCCTAGTTGGGGTCGATATTTTCTGCCGTCTCTGGCCCCGGAATAAAGGGCCTATCGCAAGTGGGCGGATGGGAGTATTGCCAAAGCACTGTCGCAGCTGCCGTCCGGGAAGTTGCAGCAGGCCGCATGGGCACAGTTGACAAACCCAGGCTGAAAACCTATCCCGGCCGCCGTCCGTTCTGGCCAGCTGGACCTGCGGTGCCCCGGACAAGTTTGACTTGATGGCATCTGTTCAGCACCATAAATTGATGCCGATCAAACATTTTATTCCCGCTTAATGCAGGCGGGCAAAAAGCAGGGGAAATTGGGAGGAGGCCATGGAATTGTGTTAATTACAGATAGAGGCAATATGCTTCACGGTCAGCGGTCGCGTGGGGCGGCTTTCATTGTGCGGGGTATGGACGGGGAGGAGTTGGGGGCGTCGAAAGCGAGCTAAAGGCGCAGTCTGGCGCAATACACCAACGTTACATCAACGAAAGGAATAACATGAAAGAAACCGATCCACTTGAAAGAGGTATCGCAGCCGGCGAGGCCGCGGCCTCTGCCGCCGGGGGCACATCAAAATCCGTGCCGAAGAGCGAACGCATGTATGTGCGCTCACAGGGTTTTGGATCAAGCGATGCCGAGTTGCGCTTTCTGCAGCGCTGCGGCGTGCGCCACAAGGCCACCGTCTTCCCCTTTCACCCCGACCGCGGTTGGGACCTCGACGAATTGATCCAGGTAAGGGAGCACCACGAGTCCTTCGGGATAACCCTGGATATGAGCTTGCTGCCTATCTATGTAGAATTTCCCAATATCATCTACTTTGGCAAGAGTCCGGAGCGCGACCGGGAAATCGACCTGGTCTGCGAAATGATCCGCACCGCTTCGCGGGCCGGCATCGATTCGCTGCGCTACAACACCTGCATCCTGCCCATCGACCGCACCGAAGAAGAAGAAGGGCGCGGCGGCTACTACTACACCGCCTTCCGCCTGGACAAGATCCCGGCGGCAGAACAGGCCCAGCTGAGCGAGGCCGGACGGGTCACCGCGGAAATGCACTGGGAGCGCATCGAGTATTTGCTCGAACGCATGATACCGGTGGCAGAAGAATTCAATGTGCGCATGGGCAATTCCCAGGAAGATCCTCCCCCCCCCCCCGGCTACAAAGGCGTCGACAAAGTCCTCAACGATTTCGAAGGCATGAAGCGCTTCATCGATATCCAGCGCAGTCCCTACCACGGCTGGAACTTCTGCGTCGGTTCGATTGCCGAGATGCTCGAAGATTCGGCCAATGAGGTATACCCCTTCATCGAATACTTCGGCAGCCGCAAGACGATTTTCCTGGTTCACTACCGCAATCTGATGGGCGGGCGCTACAGTTTTCGCGAGGCCCTGCCCGATGAAGGCGATATGGATTTCTACCGGGTGTTAAAGGCCCTCAAGGACGTGGGCTACTGTTACGGCATCGATCCCGATCACGTGCCGCACACCCCCGATGATCCACAGGGCAGCTATCAGGCCCATGCCTACTGCTTCGGCTACATCAACGCCATGATTCAGGCAGTCTACGGTGAAAACTGAACCCATTCTCTAGCGCGGCAAAGAGGCAGGATCTGAATTCGTGCGCAGTCGCGGCCGTCCGCGGGCTCGCTGTTCAAGGCCTGCCGCGCAGCGGATATTTGCCAGCAGCCCGATAACTGCAGTTTGCGAATATTTTTTCAAATCCAAGCACTTACAAGTAGCTCCGCCTATGCATTATAGTTTTCCGCTGGTGCTGTCTTTTTCACTAAAGGGAAAACCCGATGTTTACCTTTAAAAAAGAAATGCCCATCGTCGCCCGTCCCGAGGTCCTCGTTTGCGGCGCCGGTCTCGCCGGTATCGGCGCCGCGGTAGCGGCGGCCCGGGGCGGGGCCAGGACTATGGTGATAGACCGCATGGGATTCGCCGGTGGATTTTTCTCGGCGATCATCGGCTCGGCTTTTGATGGCTTTGTCGACGAGCGTTCGGGCAAACCAGTGGTCGGCGGTATTGTCTTCGAAATGCTCGAACGCATGGGGGTGGTCGGCAAAGGAGAGGCCGCCCAACGGCGCTACAACGTCAATGGCGACCTCAACTTTGTCGAAATGCACCCCGAGCGCCTGGTTCCACGCTGCGACCCCGAGCGTTTTAAGCGCGCCGCCGATGCCATCTTGCTGGAGGCTGGCGTCGAAATCCTCTACCACACCCAGGTGGCCGATGTAGTTGCGAACAGGGGGCGCATAGATAGCGTTATCGTCAGCAATAAGGCCGGCCTGGTTGCCATTCAGCCCAGGATAGTGATCGACTGTACCGGCGACGGCGACGTGGCCGCCTGGGCGGGCGCACCTTTCGATAAAGCCGAATCCCTGCAGCCGATGAGCCTGCATTTCCGCATTGCCTTTGTCGAGCCCAGCTTTGAACTGACCCGGCAATGCGCCCGCGTTTTGCGCGAGGCGCACCAACGCGGCGAAATGGGACTGTACGCCGGTCCGTACCCGGCGACCTTCTCGGGACGCGATCTCTACTTTAATGCCACCCGCTTCCCCGGCGACAATACCGATCCGGCGGATTGGACCGCTGCCGAGATCCAGGGGCGCCGGGATGCCTGGAAGATGTTCGAGTTGTGGCGCGAGCATCTCGAGGCCTTCGAGGATGCCTATTTTATGACCAGTGGCCCGACCGCCGGTGGGCGCGAGTCGCGCCGCATCGTCGGCGATTATGTATTGAACGGCGACGATGTGCGCCAGGGGCGGGCACAGGATGATGCGGTGCTGCTGGGCGCCTGGCGCCTGGACCGGCATCCCCCCGACAAACCTGGCTACCACGACATTCCCTGGACACCGCCCTATGGCATTCCCTACCGCACGCTCTTACCGCAGGGATTGGACAATTTACTGGTGGCCGGGCGCTGTCATTCGGCGACCTCGGAAGCATTGGCCTCCAGTCGGGTGACGGCGACGGCAATGGGCATGGGGCAGGCAGCGGGTACGGCGGCGGCCCTGGTCTGTAACCAGGGTGATGTGCGGGCGGTAGATGTGGCCCAATTGCGCCATCAGCTGCGAGGAAATGGGGTCATTCTGGAAGCGCCGCCGGCCGCAGAGGTAGAGGTGGGAAATCCGAACTGGTAGCCCTTGCCGGCGAACCGCTGTGCCGCTACAGCAAAATCCCCCGTGACAACCGCCTGCTCACGGGGGATTTCTGTTTTGCGGCTAATCGGCTCAGGGCCTTACTAACGAACCGTCGGCACGGCGGTCCTCGGCAGCGCGATGGATGCCGATACTGTCGTCGTTCAGCAGCTCCCTGGCCCTTTCTTCATCGATGTCAATGCCCAGGCCCGGCTTGTCGCTGGCGTGCATATAGCCACCCTCCTGCACGCAGTGACCTGGGAAGATCTCCAACTCTTCGGGTGCAAAGTGGTTCTCTTCCTGGATGCCGAAACTGGTGCTGGCCATATCCAGGTGGATGGCGGCAGCCTGGTTGACCGGATCGTTATCGCCGCCCTCCTGCCAGGCCGTCTGCACGCCGAAAAATTCGCACAGTGCGGCGATTTTGCGGCAGGGGGTGATACCGCCGCCTTTGGAGACGCGCACCCGGACATAGTCGATGAGTCGTTCGGTGATCAGCGGGACATACTCGTGCGGATTGACGAAGAGTTCCCCCATCGCCTGCGGCGTGGTGCATTGTTCGCGGATGAGGCGGAACCACTGTACCTGTTCGGGTGGCAGTACATCCTCCAGGAAAAAAAGGCGGTAAGGTTCCAAGAGTTTGGAGAGAGTAACGGCGTTTTGCGGCCTGAGGTGCTCGTGGACGTCGTGGGTCAGTTTGGGACCAAAACCCAACCGTTTGCGCAGAGTTTCAAACATTTTGGGTATGTTATCCAAATAGGCCTCGTCGTCAAAAGCGTGGCTCTGCGACCAGGCGTTTTGGGGACGCAGAGCCTTGTCGGCGTCGATGAAGCCGCCGCCGCCATATCCGCCAATCTGACAGCGGATGACCGGCCACCCTTCATCGACATAGCGCTGGATATCATCGGTGAGGGCGTCGACATCGTGGCCGCTGGCATGGGCATAGCATGGTACTGCAGCACGGCAGGGTCCACCCAGGAGTTCATAGAGCGGCATGCCGGCCTCTTTGCCTTTGATGTCCCACAGGGCCATATCGATGCCACCCATGGCAGTGTTGAGAATAGAGCTGTTGCGCCAGTAGCCGCTGCTGTAGACGTATTGCCAGATATCTTCAATATGGCCGGCCTCGCGCCCTGCCAGGCCGGGACCAATCACTTCCTCAACGGCGGCGATTACGGTCGGTGTGTGGTTGACGTCGGAGACCGAACCAATACCATAGAGACCAGGCTGATCGGTAGTCACTTTGACGATAGTCCAGATGCCGTTTGCGCGCGTGCGGATGCAGCGAACTTCTTTGATCTTGGCCATAAGAGTTCCTTTCGAAATTTTCCTCGGCGACGCGCTGAAAGGGGTGGAACAGACTGGAAAAGATAGGACTCTGCCCTTCGAGCGCCAATATTTTCACTCGTCGCGGCGGCGGTCGCGCTGATTTTCGCCGCCGTAATGGAAACCGACGACGTTGTCGGCGCAGTGAACGCCGCGGAAAAGTGTCTGACGTTGAGCTGGCATGGCCTCGACCAGGGCCTGGGGCGGCTGCCAGTTGCCCCAACGCGATCCGACGCTGTTATAAAGGTTGAAGATGGCGACGCGAGCATTTTCCCGGTTGGTCCACGGACAGGTGCTGTGGGCCAGCCCTTCGGTGAAGAACAGCACTGAGCCGGCCGGACATTCGTAGGTATCCCAAACCTGCGAAGTCGGGTCCTGGTACGATTCGGGCGCGGTATATGCAGCTTTGTGGCTGCCAGTGGCCAAAAGAGTTCCCCCCTGGCCGTATTTGACCGGTGCCAATTCCCACACCACCCGCGTCAAACCGCTGAAAGCTTTACCGGGAACGCATTGATAATGGTGCGAATCGACGGCAAAGCGAAAAAAACCACCGCCGTTATGCGGTTTGAACTGGCCTTGCTCACCCGGCTCGGCCGCGGGCGAGCGCAAGCCGCTACTCTCCATGCGAAATCCATAGCAGTCGGGTGACGAAAGATGGGGGTGGGCCAGGAATTCGTTGAGAAAGCCCACGACCAGGGGATGATCGCACAGCTTTTCCAGGGGACCGGCGATATAGTAACGATCTTTTTCGGGCAGCGTCTCGGGCCGATCGCGCACCTGGAGCGCAAAGCGGCGCATGTCTTCGACCTCTGCGGTGGAGAGGACGCCGGGCATCAGCAGCCAACCCCGGGTATCGAAGAGATATTTCTGTTCCTGGCTCAGATCGACAACCGGCTCGCCGTCGGCGTTGGCGCTGGGCAGGTCACCGGGAAGCAGATGTAACTTTTCACCCAGGTTTTTGTCTACGACAAACGCTTCGTTATCCACCCTATCCTCCTTGTGTATTGGGTCCATATCAAAGTGCAAATACCACAGGCAATCTAATTCGATTTGGTCTTTGGTTCAATATGCCTGGTTCATTAAATTTCTGCAACAAGGATGACAGGACCTGGTGGAACGCACTGGAGAACAGGCCGCGGCGAGCAGGATAGCAAACTTGACCTGAAAACTCGAAAGGCCTTTTATAATTCTTATAAATAGCGAACGCATCCCACTATACGGAGGAGCTAGACCATGACGACCGCGGTCCATCTGAATCGAGAACAGCTCGAGGCCGGACTCGACGCCATCAGCCAATCGCCCAAAGAGCAGGGGACGCTGGAAATGATCGTGCGCAGGCCG
>CAXFTV010000674.1:0-3805 GCA_964005845.1 uncultured bacterium | reverse complement strand
TCGGTGAGGTCGCCGAAGTGATTGAGGCAAAGGGAGTGGCCGGCCAGCGAGGCCAGCAGCCGGCCCTCTCCCGGGCCATATATATCGAGGTGTTTTTCCGCCTCGTAGTCTTCCGGCTCGATGCCCGGCCACGGCGGCTCCCACAGCGGATTCACATCGACATCGGGTAGGCGCAGGCTGGCCAGATGGCCGCACCCGGTCGTGGTCACGACCTGCAGGGAATCGCTTTGCAGGCGGATGGCGCGGCGGCCGCGGAAGGTGGTGGCGCTGCATTCGAGGCTCATGGGCTCTGCTCACAGGTGAATGATGGAATGGCTGCAGTTTGTCTTGCGCTGATCAAGCGTCCAGCCACACGGGGCTGGCCCAGGCCATCTGGCCGTTTTCCTGGGTGACGCGGAGATAATAACAGCTTCCCGCACCGGCCCTGTGGCCATAGCTGCCCTGCATGGTGTACAGATGCGGCGGTACCGCCCTGTGCACCAGCACCGAGGTCGGCGCGCCTTCCATTTTGAAACCCTGACGGCCATTCAGCAACTCGCCGATGCTGAAGGTCCGTTCGAGCTCTCCGCGTCGAGGCGAGATGGTCCAGTCCGGCATTGTCGCCAACATGCTGGTGTGGGTTTCGCAGTCGAAGGAGAGGGTCAGCTGCGTTTTTTCAGTACCCCGTATTTCCAGACACAGGGCGTCGTTGGCAGATGCAGCGGGGATGCCGTTGCGGCTGGTAAACATGCCGCCACGCGAGGTATGGGATTGCCAGCTACAGCTGCTTTGGTCGCGCGCCAGCACCCGTTTGCGGCGGTGTTCATCAAAGGGATCGGAAGTAAAACACGGCACCACCTGCTCCAGGCTGCCCCCGTCGATGCGGACGCGGCCCTGCCAGTCGAAAACCTGGTAGCCCTTCATCGGTCCCCAGCCCCACTCCAGGCGCAGACGGTAGCATTGCTCGCCGGAGGGACGCGCCGCCGCGTAGTCGGGCGTTGCCACCTGGACGGGCATATTATCCCGCACCACTTCGACCTGCTTGATGAAGTCCCATCCCTGCACCCGGTAAGAGAGTTCCTGGTCGCCCCCCTTTTCCACAATGCTGCCCATGGGCGCATCCCCGGCCGCGAAGTCCACGGCTATGCGGTCTCCAGTGACGGCCAGACAACGGCGGGACTGCAGGGCCGCAAAAATTCCTGCCCTCGTATTTTCCCGCGCCCACACCCCGGTCAGTCCCTGCCCGTAGGCGCCGGGATAACCGTCGTGGGTATCGGTGCCGGCGGTGAAACCGAACCTTTTGCCGAGTGCCAGGCCGTGCTGCAGGGTAAATTCCGACGCCCCCGGGCCGCCGCTGTGCCCCAGCATGGGGAAGGGGCCGATATCGCGTTCCGAGCAGCCGTGCTCCGAGAAAATCTCGACTACGGGAGAGAGCTCTTCGTCGAAGTTGGCCCAGTCTACACCCTTGTCGTAGGCGGTGTGATGGGCGCCCAGAATCGTCGGCGTGCCGCGGAAGTGGTCCTGCAGCTCTGCGAGCGTCCGGGCGCAGTACATGGGCTGGTCGTCGGCGCAGCTGACGACCCAGAGATGGCCCCACTGATTCGAGTGCCATTCGTAGCCGAGAAAACAGGTGAATTCTCCGGGTTTGTTGTTGGTCGCCGCCGCCTGCTGGATCCTGGCCCAGTTCTCGTTGACGACGGGAAAGCCATCGGGGGTGCCGCCGTCGGCGTGCAGACCGTGGGGAGTGAAGGCGTAGAAGTCCAGGTGCGACCGGGCAATTTCATAACTGCGTTCGAGGCTGCCCTGGGCGTACCCCAGTTCATTGTGGTTGTGGATTTCGCCCCAGTAGAGTTTCAAGTCAGACATGTTAAGGCAGGGTCAGGGGGACGCGCAGCACCGTGTTGAATTCATCCGCCCAGCGCACGGATATGCGGGGGTGGACTCTGCCCTGGCGCCCGAATATCGTCGCCGGGCCGTTTTCGGGGGTCACGTAGACGGCGTTGTGCCAGACGCCGGGATGGATGTAGAGACCGTTTCCCGCCTCGAAGTAGAAGGCCTTGAAATCGCCGGGCTTTACGTCGTCGCCGACGGCCGGCGCCAGATTCGCGACGAAGGGACTGGCGGGCGAAAAGAATAGCTGGCCGCCGTCGGCGTGGTAGTCCGAATACCAGACGTGAACGAACTTGCCGATCTCTGCGGGACTCTGGTCGTGACCTGGAATCGATCCGAAAGCGAGCAGGTACTGGTTGGCCTTGGTGGCCAGGGCCAGGTTCTCGCCCATCAAATGGCCGTTCTCCCAGAACAGTCTGAACCCGCCCTCGGTCGTACCGCCCTCGACACCGGTCCCAGGATCGAGGGCACGCCAGCCCGGCTGGGGCCAGGCGACGATTTCAAAGCGCCCGCTCTCGACGGTGAAATCGTCCGGGTCCGTGACGATGCACCCCACTTCCTTCAGAGACTCGTTGGTCGCCTCGACCAGTGGCACGTGGGTGAGGCCGACACCGCTTGGAACCGGAGGGTTTAAGTAGGTCTCCTTGTCAATGCTGCGGTGCCTCTTTTGCGCTTCGGTAGCGGCCGTCATGGCGTATCTCCTCTACCTGGTAAAGGTAGTGCAACAAAAGGTTCCAGGCGATGTCCAGGGCAAGCGCGCCGCGCTTGGCTCTCATCGGACTGAGGCGAACCCACTAATCAACTACGCCCGAACCGCCGAAGAGCGGACTCGCATGAGTCCCCACCCAGAGCCATTTGTTGCCGCGTTTCTCCATTACCTGAGAAATGCGCGTCCTGTAATTGGGCACGACCACTTTTCCCTCGTTTTTAATATTGCCGGCGAGATAATAGGTGGCGTAGGCGACATCTTTCTTTGCGCCCAGGAAGATGATCTCGATGTGGTGGGGTTTGACATGGAGTATGTTGGGGCCTCCAACGATAGAGGCACTGAGTTCTTCACCGCTCTGGCTTTGCCACAGACCGCCGCTTGAATAAGCCGTCAGAGTGCCCTCGCCGAAGTTGCTGGCATCGATTTTTCCCTGGGCGACATCACTCCACATTTGTTCGAGGTTTTTTTTGATCGCCGCGGCTTCGTCGGCCTGGCCAGGTGCGCTGCAAGCCAGCATGAGCACCGCCATGATGAGTCCAATTCTCCGTTTCATAATTTGTCTCCTTTGCGAATTTAAGTGGATGAACCCCCCGCGCTTTCCCCCGGCGCGAATTGCAGGGCTGTGGCCTTCGGTCTGAAAGCGAAATGCCTATCCCGCCTAGAATTCACGCTGAATAATATCATTTCTCCATCCATTGGGCAAGTCGGGGCGATTGCCAACAAAGCAATCCGCCGGGTCGGGGTCTGGCAAGCGGCAGTTGCGGGAAAATAAATAGTCGCCAGAACAGCAGCAAAAATAGATCTGAATCTGAAGAGGGGCTGCCGGAGTCCTCGTGCCTGGCAGCTATCCGACGGACCGGGGCAATCCAGTGTAGGCAATGTTATTCCTTGCTATCACCGAGCAGCCGGCAGCGGGTGCGGGCTGCTCGGCAGGTTCTGGCGGGATTCCGATTCTCAGCACCATTTTGGCTGCACCCAGATTTCGACTTCGTCGAGGATCAAAGCGCCGCTGCTTTGCAAATCCGGATCTGTAAGGGTGATGTCCAGGGTGTTGCGGCCCCAGGCTGGAGCATCCGGGGGCAAGGAGAACCAGCGCAGATTGACGACTGAGCGCGCGGCCGCCGAACGCGGCCCCCCCGTCCGGTCTTGCAAACCGGGCGGGTCGTTTACCGCGATAACCGGAGAGGAGAAGCGCGCGCGCTTTCTCCAGTCGGCATTGCCAAAGGG
>CAXFTV010000673.1:0-7597 GCA_964005845.1 uncultured bacterium | reverse complement strand
GCCGAAGTCTCTTATTTTCGCATGGCCGATACCATCGACGATATTCCCGACAGCCGCTTATCCCAACACACTGCTGTCCATCTAGACAGTGATTTACCCGAACTTTTTTTGCCATCTTTGAGCGAAGCGGACAAACTCCGCGAACTCGCCGTCCAGAATCTTTGTTTCACCTACCCCGACTCCACCAACGGGATACGCGATATCAGCTTTAGTATTCCCGCGGGTTCATTGACCGTTATCACCGGACAAATCGGTGCGGGCAAAACGACCCTGATTCGCGCCCTTCTCGGCGTTCATCAGCCCGACAGCGGCGATGTTCTCTGGAATGGCGTAAGGGTCGCCGATCCCAAGACTTTCTTTATTCCCCCACGCTGTGCCTACACGCCACAAATCCCAAGGCTTTTCAGCGAGACCGTGCGCGACAATATCCTTCTCGGATTTCCCGATGATCCCCAAGCGCTTTCTCGAGCCATTCACAATGGCGTTATGGAAAATGATATCCCCACCTTGGAAAAGGGCCTGGACACCCTGGTTGGACCGCGCGGAGTCAAGCTCTCAGGCGGACAAATTCAACGGACCGCTGCCGCTCGCATGTTTATTCGCAATCCCCAGCTCCTCGTCTTTGACGACCTTTCTTCTGCCCTCGACGTCGAAACCGAGCGCCAGCTCTGGTCCCGTGTTTTCGAACAAAAGCAGGCCACGTGTCTGGTCGTTTCACATCGCCGCCCGGCCCTGCGGCGTGCCGACCAGATCATCGTCCTCAAAGATGGATGTATCGAAGCGCTAGGCACCCTCGACAACTTGCTTGAAACCAACGGGGAAATGCGGCAGCTCTGGGATCAGCCCGATTCTTAGTTAGCCGCAGCCAATGGCCGGCGCCACGGCCACATCAGGCACCAATGAGGACATAAAAGCATGACAGATCCGCACTGCACCGGCAAGCCCCGCCAGTGCGAGCCCTGGTGGAAACGAGAAATTAGCAGCCGTCTCAAAAGCCAATCTGGGTTTCGCGCGTCTGCTGCGCGATCCGGCGCTGTTATCCGAGCGCGAAATCGAAGGGTTGGGACTAAGATGGTCGAGGCGACTGAGGAGCAGCCCTTAGCGGACGCTGTGGGCGTCCCGCTCGAGGTCTAGCAAATCTCCCGGCGCGCAGTCCAATACCTGCACCGGACTTTCTGGCTTCAGTGCGTCTGTCGATGTGTCGAGGTGCAGCTGGGTGCAGGTCGGATCCGGATTGTAGGCGTGGCAGATGGTCTCGTAGCGGTCGTCGCCGCAGTGCAGGTATGCGCCGTGCAAATAGCCGGTGCGCGTCAGCACGTGCGCGTCCAGCATCACGCGGTGGCCATCGGCATGTGCTATCCGGCCGCACCCCAATTTTGGCGTTACATCTAGCTGCAGCTGCCATCTGTTGTCGCCCAATTCTCGCACCCCTTCGACGAGGTAACTGCGGCCGCGTGCGGGGGTCGTCAGACGCGCACCGGGGCGCGGGGCGCTTAGGCCGGAGACTTCTACGGTGCAGGCATCGGCATCGACGTGGAGTAGCTGGCCCACCTGCGTTGCGCCGGGCTCGAAGGTCTGCAGCTGGCCATCCAGATACAGTGATTCTGCAGCGCGCCCCGTGATCTGATTTTTCATCTGGTCCTGCTCGTCGCACACCACGGCCAGTGCTCCGCACAGGTGAGTGCCGTCGGCAAAGGCAATATCTCCCCGCTCATCGGCCGACCAGTACAGGCGCACGCGGCGCCCGGCCTGGGTGCAGAGGTCGACGCCGGCCGCGCTCCCGGGGCCCTTGACGCGCCCTATGTACTTCAGCGCACTGGTGCCGAGGCGGGGTTCAAATGCCAAATCGACGTAGGTGGTGCTTCCGGCGGCGACATCGCGCTTCCACGCCAGGGTGCGAAAGTTATAATTCGATGCTTCAGGGGTGCCCATGACGGCCGTTGAACGCGCCGTGTAGGCCCGGGTGTTGGGGCTGGTTCCCAGTGCGTGGACGTCGAGCCAAATTTGGGCCGATGCGTCAAAGGCCCAGCTTCCCTGCCAGTGCGCATCGCCGGCGTCCGGGAGGGCGTAGACGTCGTCCATATAGGCCAGCGCTGTCAGTTCGGGATGCGGGACGGCGACAGATTGGCCGCGCTCGATGTGCCGGCCGGCCAGGGTGCCGGTCTGCCGCTTTTGCGATACTGAGCTGTGCCACTGCGGCCCGCAGCCCCGGCACAGACGCCAGTGCTGTCGGCCGCCGCTGAGGCGCGTCAAATCGATCAGCAAGACGCCCTGGCCATCGGTTTCGATCAGTGCGAGCAGGCGGCGCACGCGCAGGGCCAGGCGCTCCCATTGGTGCAGGTCGTCATTCCATCTCCAGCGCTCTGCTTCGACATCCAGTACTTGAACACCCGGTGCGTTGAGGACGTGCAGCAGGCGCCCGCGTCCAGCTATGCCCTGGCCATCTAGGCCCGGTTCCAGAGGCCAGGCGCTGTTGTGCGTGGCCCAGTGTGCTTCCCAATCGCGGCTGCTGGCCCAGGACTGAGGATAGCCCAAATCGCCCAGCAAGGTACCGCCGTGCGCAAAGAGCTGCACGTCGAGTAGATCCATATGGCGATGTCCCGTAGTATCGCCGTAGCAGATGCCCGCTGCGGCGCGCTCGGGCATTTCCGAAGTGCGCATAATCGCGATTCCAACGCCGTCGTGTATGGTCATTCCGAGCTGGGGGTGTCGCCCTGCGGCAATGGTATCGCGCAGGGCAGATAGCGTCGGATCTCCAGTGTAGCGCAGGGCGCGCTCCAGCGTTTCGCCGTGCATAGGGGCGTGAAAAACGGGCGTTTGTAGTCGGGGTGATTCGCGCTGTGACCTGCCCAGCTGGGCTGCTGAACCGGGCGCTGAACCGTCGCCGAATTGAAACCAGCTCCGCCCAATTGTTGCGATTTCGATTGGCGCCCGCGCCACGCGTTTGGCGCGGGGGTCGCTTAGCAGGGAGGGGAAGTCTGACTCGGTATAGCAGCCGGGATGCAGGGCGCGCAGGTGGCGCAGGTGGCGCTCCAGATCAAAGAGTCCATCGCAGTGAATGCCGTTATAGCCGCCGGTTGCCTCTGGCGGCGTGCCGTCGGGGAAAAAATTGTTGCTTGTGAAGGTGCGCAGCCGGTCCGGACCGGCATCGTACAGCCACTGCAGCACCTCTTGGCCGTCGCTGCGGTCCAAGGCGCGCAGCAGCACCAATACGGCTTGGCTGACGCGCGGCAAATTGCTCCTCGCGCCGCCGTCCAGGCAGCACTGCAGCTGGCAGGCCAGCATTTCTTCGACCAGTGCTACAAGCTCGGCCGGTTTCGCAACGTCTAAGCCCAGAGCGCGGGCGCGCTGGACCAGCGCAGCGTCGGCTTGCAGCAGCGGCCACACTGCATCGTAGGCCAGAGCTAGCGTTTCGCTGATATACGGTACATCAATGCAGTAGCGCAGCATGCCTTTGGCGCCGAGCTGGTCTGTTCCCCAGTTGGGTTGGCCCCAGGCCCAGGGTTTTTCCACCGCTTCGGACGGGCCGTAGCGGAACTGTGGAACGGCAGCCAGATAGATGATTTCGACGGCGTAGCGCAGCAGCATGAGCGCCAGCGTGCGGGCGCAGTCCGGGTCGTAGTCCTGGCGTAGTGCCGCGGTGAGCTGGCCTATGCCGGCGCCAAAAAAGCGCACTTGGTCCCGAGCATAGGTGGCGGCAAAGAGAAAGAGATGGCCCTCTTCGTTCACGTAGCCGTAGCCGTCATCGGCCGTATCGCCAGAGGTGAAATCGCCCTTGGCCAGATCGTTGCTGGGAAAGGTTGCGTCGCAGCTGGGACAGGTCGAACGGTAGTCAATGGGCGCGTGTGAGCGCCGCCATGGATAAAAGCCGCCATGCGCGAAAATGGCCGTTCCGCACTGCGGACAGCCCTGATGCACATTGGCAAAATGTGCGCGCGGCAGCTCGGCTGGCGGCAACTGCTGCCACAGCATCGCGTCCGTCAGCGAGCGCCAGTAGGCGAGGGCCTCATCCGCCGCCGCGGCCAGCGGCTCGTCGACTAGCGTCTGTCGCTTCTTTTGCGTTTCGAGGCTGCGGCCCAGCGGCCAGCGCCGCGGCCAGGCGCCGCGCTGCTGGCGCAGTTGCCTCAGATCACAGACCTGCACGTGGACACTGGCCAGTTGGTCGCCCTGACGCAGCGCAATTAGATGGCGTCCCGGCTGCTGTGGGGCCTGCAAGTAGATGTAGCGGGCCCCGTCGCGGGGGGCGTAGCGCTGGCCTAGCTGCTGCCAGGCTGGGGTTTCAAGGGTGAGGGACTCGGGACCGCCCTGCACGGGCAGGCGGAAGCGTCTGCCGCTCAGCAGCGTGGGAGGATGCCAGGGAATGGAGAGAGTAGTCACGTCGAGCCCTCGTCGCAAGGTGGGAGGCGCATTGTTTGGTGCCGCAGCGGCTGGGAAAGCTCATCGAGCAGACCTCGATCCCCGAATCCGGCCTCGATGAGGTCGAGAAATTCGGGCAGACAGAGGGCTGGTGTCAATGGCGGGCAGGGCGGCGAGATGCGAGAAGCCCGCCATGAGGGCCGATCCCCAACACGGACAGCTGAAAGTATAGGAAAATTCAACTCTACTACCAAGTCGTTCTGGTTGGAGCTCTGCTAGTGGATACTCTTTTCAGTCGATTGCTTCTCAGCCTTGCTCTTCGTTTCACCTTGCGATATATTGGGCCCCAGAAGATACCTGCTGGAGCGCCGGTTCTGCGATCTTGGCAGACATCTGACAAAAGCCCAGCAAAACCCTCGCTCACCTCTGAAGCGATGACGGACCGCCCCAATATTCTCTTCATCCTCACCGACCAGCAGCGCTTCGACGCGCTGGGGGCCAACGGCAATGCGATCTGCCAGACGCCGAGCACCGATCGCCTCGCCCGTGAAGGCATGAACTTCACCCATGCCTTCACCCCCACTTCGCTGTGCTCGCCGGCACGTGCCTCCCTGCTGACTGGCCTGTATTCCCACAACCACACGATGACCAATCTCACCAACACCCGCATTCCGGGCGTCGGGGATCTGCCCGATCACCTGGCGACCTTCGCCATGCATCTCGGTGCCGCGGGCTATCGCATGGGCTACGTCGGCAAATGGCATACGGGCAGGACGAAATCACCCCTGGACTGGGGCTTCGACGACTACCGCCCCGGCGAGGGGTGGCACGAGTGGTTTCCGGAAGGAACGCGACTGGAGAACGAATCCGCCATCCGTCTCGCTTACAATCGGGACAAGCCGATGGCCGCCCGCGTGCCGCGGCCGCTGGCGCAGTACCCGGAACTCGGGCGCACCGATGCGGCCATCGCCATGCTCGGGGAATACGCCGCTGGCGACGCACCGTTCTGCCTGCAGCTTAACTATTTCGGCCCCCATTATCCACACTACCTGCCGGAGCCGTATCACTCGCTGTACGATCCGGCGCAGATACCGCCGTGGGATAACTTCGAAGCGAGACCCTCGACCCCGCACTACGGCTATCGCTGGCTCCGGGATCGCTGGTGTGCGCCGGCAGACGAGTGGTCGCATTACGCCGAAATCATGGCGGCCTACTACGGTCAGGTGACCCTGCTGGAGCACGAAATCGCACGTGTCCTCGAAACCCTCGAACACCTCGAATTGACGGGAAACACGCTCGTGATCTTCGCTTCCGATCACGGCGAAATGGGCGGCGGGAATGGTTTGCTGCAGAAGGGAGCGGTCCCCTACGACGAACTGTATCGGGTGCCGCTCATCGCCCGTTGGCCGGGCAGGATAAAGGCGGGTTCCACCTGCGATCAGATGGTCAATCTCTTCGACTTGATGCCGACCCTGCTGGAGGTCGGCGGCGTGCGGCCGGCTGCTGCCCTCGACGCCCGCAGCATCTTGCCGCTAATGCAGGGGGCGCTACCTGCCGACTGGCCCGACGAGGTTTTTTGCGAATATCTCGCCTACCAGGCCGGCGACGTAGAGCTCAAGATCCTGCGCACGAAAACCCACAAACTGGCAGTCAACCTGTCGGAGCCGGCCGAACTCTTCGACCTGGAAGCCGATCCCGGCGAGACGACGAACCGGATCGCCGATCCTGCCTGCGCCCGCATCGGCGTCGAATTGACCGACCGACTCGAAGCCCAGATGGCGCGCACGCGCGATCCAATGCTGAATTGCTTGCGGAGATGAGCGGGCATATAACTGTTGTGGAACGGACCATTCCCGCGTCCCGGATTGTCCCGCCATCTCGCCGCTAGCGGCAGGATGGCGCGAATAGATGCCGTACTGCGATCTCAAAGGGAAGGCATGGAGGGCGAAAAGCCGCGCCAATAAAGCGGTCCGGGCAGAGGGCGCCGGATTACAGTTTGAGGCACAGGGGTTGGCCTCCTCGCGTAGAAGCTCCTCAGCTCGAAAAACCCGGCGTTCCACGCCCCCGCCCTGCCCCCTGGTCGAGCTGTATCTGGCCGCCCTTGCCCCCGTCTTCGGCCTCTTCATTCCACAAGTCGAGTCCCAGTAGCTTGCGACCCAGCGGCGTCAGTGCGGCGGTGGTGCCGTGCTCGCGCTCCCAGTTGCGTGGATCGCCCGGAAAGGGATTGCCCTCGGGAGCCCGTCGGTGCAACCAGGCGTTGATCCGCCACTGGCGGGCCCGCTCGTTGTCCTCCTGGGCCGGCGCCATCGACATGTACTGAGCCAGGCGGGGCTGGTCCGAGGTGTTGGGGCTGACGCCGTGGGGAAGCTGGCTGTTCCAGATCAGCAGGTCGCCGGCGTTGGTGGGGATGGTTTCGACGGCGAAACCGGCCAGATCGGGTTTGTGCGGATCGCGGTCGGCCGGCTGGGTCGCGATCCAGGCCGGGAGTTTCTTGGGCATACCGGGAACACACTGGAAACCGCCCTGCCCCGGGGCGGAATCGCTCAGGCTCAAAATGCCCTGGACGTCGAAGGGCAGGGGATCGAGCGCTGTGTCGATATCCCAGTGAATAAAACCCGCGAATTCGAAATCCGGGCGGTTGGGCACGTTGAGGTTGCAGCGGTCGATGCTGGTCCACAGTGCTTCGGTGCCCCAGATATCGGCGAAGGCCCCGTGGATTCTGGGCAGCTGGCGGATCGCCTACATGGCGGGATGGTGGTAGAGTTCGACCATGCCCGCGCCGTTGAGCTCTACCATGCCGTTCTCGCGTTCGGGCTTGCGGTACCAGGTCGCGGAATCTGCGGGGTCCATCTCCTGAAAAGCCCAGATCGCATCGACGAGGGCCTGTACCATCTCGGGCGGAGCGGCGTCGCGGACGATGATATAACCCATCTCGTCGAAGAAGAGGCGATCTGCGGTGCTGAGTATATGCATGGTGTGATTTTTCCTGGCAAAGTGGTCCGCTGCCCTGCTCCGGGCGCCGGCGCCTGTAGTATGAATGAGTATAGAAAATTCAAAGCCCGCCCCCCGGATTATTTCGGCACTCGGGTGTTGGTCCCGGGGCGCGTGTAGTGGGGATGCGGTCCCAATGGAGGGTTGTATAAGCGTTTTCCGGGACCCTCTATTATCCGTGCGCGTTCACAGTTTGAACGGACTGAGAAGAAATGAGGATGAGGAATGGTTACCCTCAGTCGAGGGCAAG
>CAXFTV010000672.1:0-3217 GCA_964005845.1 uncultured bacterium | reverse complement strand
TAAATAACTCTATGACAATAATTTAAATATATCTTTAAAATAAATTTTCAGCGCTCGGACTTCGCCGATTTCGAGGACCAAATCACTCGTCCTGGAATCTTGCCCGGAAGGTGCTCCCATAGGTTTTATAAGCTATAAATAGAAGAGAAGCTTTCTATTGAGAAATTAAATTAACTAAATTTAACAAATTGAATACATTAAAATATTATAGCACAAAAGTTTAAAACAAAATATTGAATATATCCCAGGCAGCCGTCCGGGCCTTAGCCAGCGCCCGCACTTAGAAGCCGTCCTGAAATTCGCTCTGCGGCCGCGCGAAGCCAAGATTGGAGTTTTGAGACGGCTTCTAAGGTTATTTATCCCAAATTTAGGATGCCCCCAAAGGGAATAGTGAAGATGATTACTCCCGCAAACTGAAGCCTCCATCTACCTTGAGTACCGCTCCAGTAATATAATCGGCTGCGTCCGAACAGAGAAAGGTAGCGGCCTTACCGATCTCTTCGCTGGTCCCCAACCGGCCCCATGGCAACTTTCGCCCCTCTTCCTGGAGCTCCTCCTCGGTGGCGAACTGGCGCTCACCGGGCGTATCGGTCCACCCCGGCTCGATGACATTGACCCGGATGCGGGCGGGCGCCAGTTCTGCTGCAATGGTAGCGGCCATGTGCTCGATGCCGGCCTTGGCCGTGTTGTAGGCCAGAGAAGTCTGTTTGGGGATTCGTGCCAGCACAGAACTTATAAACAAAATGCTGCCGCCATTGCCCTGCTCATGCATCTGTCGGGCGCCGGCCTGGGCCGCGTGGAATACGCCCCACAGGGTCACATCCAGGGTGCGCTGCATGGCTTCAATGGACAACTCCAGGAAAGGCTCCCGCCTGGAGTAGTAGGAATTGCATACGAGGATATCGAGATGCCCGAAACGTTCAACGGCCTCCTCTACCATGCGATCGACAGCAGGGCGCTCGGAGACATCCGCCCCACAGACCAGTGCTTCCCGGCCCAGGTTTCGCACCTGCCCTGCGACTTCTTCGGCATCTTCCAGATGGCTGTGGTAGTTGACGACAATATTTGCCCCCTGACGCGCCATCTCGAGGGCGCAGCCGCGCCCGATACCGCGCGAGGAGCCGGTAATAAGAGCAACTTTACCATTTAAATCAATCATTTTATCCCTCCCTGGAAATCATCAAAGAGCATGCCTGTTTCATGCCCCCGATTGCCAGCTAAATTGCAATATCTTCGGCAACACGCCAGGATCCGGCCCAAGTTTTTAACGCGCTTTTTGGCAAAAGGAGCTATCAGGCGGCAAAAATTGGCCGCAAAATATCCTCCGTCGCCTTCAGCACATCCCGACCTTTCATCAATGCACATCTGGCCGCCCCTATCTTCCCATCCACAATCTGCCCCCGCCGCCGCAACTCCTCCTCCATTTTCTCAAAAGCCACCGTACTTCCCATCATAGATGTCAGCAGGACTTCCATTTCCCCGCGCTCTGGATGCTTCAAAATCACCGCTTTAGGATTTTGTGGACTAAAGCGGGTGTGACGACCTGGGTCGCCGGCATAATCCTCGCCAATGTGAATTATAGAATTGGCCTGATGATCCACCCCGAGCAACAAAATCCAGCCACCTTTTTGAGCTAGGCGATCCAGGGCGCAATCCCGCCCCAAAGCACCGCGCTCCAGGTCATCCTCGATCAACTCCTCGGCATCCGGACCAATTACTGTCACCGCATGGGTGGGATGCAGGCTACGCCGGGAAGTGGGGTGGTGGCGAACCGCTTCGGTTATGGCCCCGTTCTTTGAGGGCGACTCCAGCGGATCGAAATACTCGGTACCGCTGTGGGTAAAGGTGGGTACCATGAGAGTGCCTTGGGGGCCCAGAAGCGCGAGAAAGGCCTCCACCACGGTCGCAGCTCCCCCTTCTACATGGCCGATGCTAGAGAGGGAACTGTGGACCATCACTCCATCTCCTTCCCGCAGCCCCATCTGCCGCAAGCTGGCGACGATTTCGCCCTGGCCAACCACTGCTTTTGCAGACATGAAATCCTTCCTTTTTCTAGTGTTGAAATAGCTAGAAGATGACAGCGGACAAAATCCTCTACGAGTCCGCCGAATTCTTCTCTCTTGCCTCTAAGACTTTGCAGACCTTATTTTGAAACCGTCCATAAAATTCACCCGGAGCCAAAAGGTGCTGGCCAGGGCCCATTTTTTGCCGCGTCGGGGCAATTTGCAGCTGTCTGCTCGCCGTCCACCCGGCCATTTAAAAGGAACCCCCATTATGACTTTCGATCCCAAAGACAACCGCACGCGCTCCCGCCCCAACCAGTTTATACTGGAGGTAGGGCCTCGCGAAGGCCACCTGCGGGGAAACGACGACAAGACGCTCCAGGCCGGCGCCGATTATTTACGACGCCTGGGAGGCGGCGTCCTCCATATCCTGCCCGGCGAGTACACCATGAACAACTCACTCCACCTGCATCCAAATTTAACGATAAGGGGCTCCGGCTCGGAGACCATCCTCAAAAAAGCACCGAGCACAACAACCCCGCTAAGCCGCGATTCGGACTGGTACGAAAACCAGGTAATGGTAGAAGATCCCACTGGCTTTGCCCCCGGATGCGGCATCCTGTTGCGCGGCTGGAAAAACGGCACCATGCAGGTCGTCAAAGATACCCTAGTGCAAATAGATGGAAATGTACTTTTCCTGAGCCGGCGCCTGGAGACAAATTTCTGGCTGCAGGAAAAGGCTCTCGCCGCCACCCTCTTCCCCCTGCTTACAGCCGAATGGGTCGACGATGTAATCATTGAGGATCTGGTGTTGGACGGCAACAGGGAACACAACGATGAAATCGACGGCAACTACGCTGGCGGCGTCTTCATCCAGCATTGCAACCGTTTCATCCTCCGCAATGTGAGCGCCCGCAACTACAATGGCGATGGCTTCAGCTTTCAAGTTTGCGACGACGTGCGCTTTGAAGATTGTCGCTCGGAAAACAACGCCCACCTCGGCTTTCATCCGGGCAGCGGTTCCCAGCGCCCAATCTTCCGCAATTGCGTCGGACGCCGCAACGGTCAGGGCCTGTTTTTCTGCTGGGGGGTCACCCACGGCCTGGTCGAGTCCTGCACTTTTTCTGCAAATGAGGACTATGGCATCTCCATCGGCCACCGGGACACCGACAACCGGATCGCTGCATGTACCATAGAGGGCAACGAGAAGGCGG
>CAXFTV010000671.1:0-11001 GCA_964005845.1 uncultured bacterium | reverse complement strand
GGCCCAACTCGATTTGAATAACAAGAATTATCTAGATGCATTAAATCGGTATACTCTGGTCATAGAGGACTATCCCGAAAGCAATGTTATCCGGGACGTTCGCTATGGGCGTGGTCTGGCCTATCATTACGTCGGGCGTTACGACCGGGCACTGGCAGATTATCAGTGGTTGCTCGACATGGATTTGGCCGAGACAATGCGCTTGAAAATCACCTTTTCGATGGCTCTTTCCTATTCTGCTAAGGGTGAGGAAGGTCAAGCTAAGACTTTGTTGGATGAAGTGATCGAAAAAGGCGATGAAAGCCTGGTCCGTTCTGCCCGTCTGCAGTTGATCTCCATGGCCGAAAAGCAGGATCCCAGGGAGGCCATCGAGATTTACGAAGATTTGCTTGCAGGAACGCAGTCGGAAGAGGAGAAGCAACGGGTCTTGATTCGTCTCGCAAGTGCCTACTTCAGGCTTAATCAGTTCCAGAAAAGCATTGAGGCGACTCAGCAGTTGATCGACCTGGCGATTGATATAGAGAGTATTTCCAATGCTCTATTCATCCAGGGAAATAGCTACTTTAAATCAGAGGATTATCCCAAAGCCATAGAGATTTATGCTAGCATAATAGAAAATTATCCGCAGATAGGCTGGGCCAAAAATGCCTTGTTCCAGATTGGCATCTGCTACCAGAAACTCTCTACTAATGACCTAAATATCTTGCCGGCTATGTCCAAGACATTTGAAGACTATTACACCCAATATCCAGAAGATGAGCGTGCCGTTTTTGCCTATTATTACGATGCCTGGGCTCGCTATAGGTTGGGTAAATGGCGGGATGCTAGTGGAGTCTTCGAGCAACTGTCGATCAATTTTCCGAAGTCAAAATTTGCCGATGAGGCGCTCTTTCGGGCTGGAGATGCCATCTTCAATATCAGGGGCAAAACGCTTGAAGAAAAAGATCGAAATAATCGGGATGCCATGGTCTACTACCAGAAGATTCTTGACCGCTATCCCAGTTCGCAATATGCCGATGACGCGCTCTACAACCAGGCCTGGTGCTTAATTAATCTGGAGAGGACCGAAGAAGCTATCCCAATTTTTGAAAAAATCGTAGAAAAATTCCCCGAAGGCCGCTATGGGGCTCGGAGTCAGTTCACGCTTGGAGATTATTACTACGGCCTTAAAGAATACGAATTGGCAACGGCAAGTTACGAAAAATTCCTGAGTATTTACCCCGAAAATAAACTAAAGACGAAGCAGGATAAAGCGTTGCGCAAAAAGGCGGGTGTATTATTGGGGCACCTGGCCGAAATCGACGCCTATAATCTCTATGCCCAGGGCGAACAGTTTTTTGACAGTCAGAATTATGATGAAGCGCGAAAGATCTTTAACGAGGTGCAGGAAAAATACCCCAACAGCGATCAGGCAGTGAATGCTGCGGTTAATATTGCGGCATCCTACATGGCGGAGGAAGATTACCGGAAGGCTGGAGATATTTTCCAGAAGGTAGTCGAAAGCTATAGTGACAAGTCCAAGTACCAGATACAAGTGGATTTTGCCAAAAAGCAGTTGGAAGCCATGGAAGAAGCACGTGTCCTTTAAGGGCGTAGTAAGAGGAGTTTTGGAAAATATATGGTGTTTAACCCCCCAACAAGGAGTATAGAACAATGATAGAATTTTTTCGGAATGGCGGACCTTTTATGTATCCTCTGGGGCTGTGGTCTGTAATGGCTTTGGCCTTCTTTCTGGAACGGGTGCTCACTTATGCGCGGATGCGGTCTGAAAATGAATTGGCAGAGGTGACTACCGATATCAACTCACGGATTGACTCAGGTGCATCTTTTGACCAGCTTAGGGAATACTGCTCCGAAGTTGGCAAGATGGAGGGTGAGGTATATAGTGAAGGTATCGAACGTTTCGAGCATCTATCGCAAGAACAGCGCACCATGGAAGAGATGCGTGCCGAGATGAATGGAACCGTTGAGCGCGCCGCTCTCGGTTACTTGGAGCGCTATCTATCGGTTATCAGTTTCGTGGCCTCTTCCGTTGTGTTGTTAGGGTTGCTCGGTACGGTTAATGGAATGATCAACGCTTTTGAAGGAATTGCCGAAAAGGGTCTTGGTGAGCCTACGATCGTAGCTGCGGGTATCTCAGAGGCTCTTATTACAACTGTAACCGGCCTAGTGATTGCCGTTCCTTCACTGGCAATTTATAGCTACTTCAGCACCCGTGCATCTGGTAAAGCCATTCAGTTTGAGGCCTATGGACATGGATTTGTAGATGCCCTGCTACGGCGCTGGCAAGGCTCACAGAGTGCTTGATATATTTCCCTTACCAAGTTCGGAGGTCATAAATGGCTGTCGAAAGTAAAAAAGAGGAACAACACCTTGATCTGACCCCTATGATCGACGTGGTCTTCCAGTTGCTGATCTTCTTCATGGTTACGGCTGTGTTCGCCATTACTCCAGGTCTTGATATCAAGCTTCCCGAAGCAGAAGAAGCTCAGGCTCCGGAGAAGGAGAACCTCTTTATTGTGGTCGATCAGGATGGCAATATGAAACTGAATCACAAGACGGTGACTTTTGCCACCTTGAAAGATGAAATTTCGGCCAAGAGAGAGATTCTGGATAATACAACCATGATAATTATACAGGGTGATGAGCGTGCCACTCATGGGCAGATTGTCAACATTATGGATATTGCTCGCTCTGTGGGCGTTGTTGATCAGGTAATAGCTACGGAACCCAATAGGCAATAGGGGGAATCAGGTGATTTTTCCCATTTTAACTGAGGTAAAGGATAATCGTGGACGAGCATAAAAAAATCCTATATGGTGTCTTCGGACTTGCTATACTCATCCACCTTGGGTTTATTCTGTCTAAGTGGATAGCCATAGCCTTCGGCTTGTCCGGCGTTCTCCTGTTGATTTTTGCTCTGTACAAGGCTACGTCTGGGCATAGGATTGGCATGAGTTCGTCTTTACTGGTAGCCCTGATTGCACATGCCGGTGTGTTTATTTATGCACATTTCTTTGCGACGGCAATTGATGAAGAGGAGCAGCGCTTTATCCGCTTCCAGGCTCCGCCGCCGATTCTGCAGAAAAATTTTGACCTTGCAAAGCGGCCGGAAATTTCCGAAGTCCAGATGGAGATGCTAGCCTCACTGGCCCCACCTGATTTGCCCCAGGATATTTCGGCTATTGCCGATGTATCTGCTGTAGGTAGCGACCTCTTGGGTGCAGTTTTGCCCGGCACTCAGACTCTGGGTGCCTTTAGTGGTGCAAAAGCCGAAGAACTTTCGTTTGATCAAGTCGAGATGATTGAGCTAACTGAAACGGCAACTCCAGTGCAGGAAGCGCTCAGTCTCAAGCAAGAGTTGTTGAGCATTGAGGATCTGGATATTGGCCGCTATCAAGCGGTAATTATTCAGGATCCCGAAGATAAGAAGAACATTAAAGGTTTCTTCAACATGACCATCGTCGATTATGATGTGGCTGATAAAAATAGGGATCGTTTTCCCACGGCCGCCGAAGAATTGATGCGCTACATGCGGGATCATACCAAAATCAAGGCTAGGATTGCTGGGACGACACTGGAACTGAGCGACCCAAAAATTTTGACCGCTCCATTTTTGTATTTGACGGGGTGGGATGCAATTTTCCAGATTAGCGATACGGAAAAGCAAAATCTGGGCAATTATTTGAAAGCAGGTGGTTTTCTCTATGCCGATGATATCCGCCAGAGCGATGGTGACAATAAACTAAACAATACGGACCCCGGTGTTGAAGGTACTCCCTTTGACCGCCAGTTCAAAGCCCTAGTCAAAGATCCGCTGGTATTGGGTAGCGATGGAGCCAAATGGCAGAAAATTCCCAAAAGTCATCCTCTTTATGAGAGCTTCTGGAATTTTCCAGATGGACCTCCCATGGGCGGAGCCCCAGGCGGGAATGTTTTTGATTTAGAGATGCTTGAACTACGTGGAAGGGTAGTCGTGGTATTCAGCGATCTAAATATTAGCTGGTACTGGGGCGATACACAAGCGGATAGCGAAAGAGAACGTGGGTTGCAATTTGGGGTTAACCTGATTGTCTTTGCCTTGACCCAACCCGGCGGCATTGCCAATGTGAGTCAATTCGCTCGGTAGTTTAAAATTATCATAATAATGCATGAAGCCCGGAAGGATCTATTTCTTCCGGGCTTCATGCGTTTATCTTTATCTCCCTATCTCAAAGTTGGGTTATATTTTATCTTCGCCCAGGCTGTGGCCTGAACTTGAGTAGTATTAGGTTGTGCGGTTGAACTGCTGGTTTGCAGATAATCGGGTATGAAACCCGGTGTACCACGTTCTTCCGCCTCTTTGTCCCATCCCCTAGCCATTTTTGCCGTCGCCCAACTTGTCGGCAGTGTCCCGTCCTGGTCGAGAAGTATCCGAACCATGGATTTTTTTAGGGTGTTGTCACCGGCGAGGGGGGCTCCCTTGCCGTCATCTGCCAAATCAATAAGTTCGCCACCTTCTTTCGGGAGACGATTGTATAGCTTTAACTGCAATTTGGTATTGGGCAGGGCTAGGGAAGGATCGACTAATTGTGGCTGAGTATTCAACAGGGAGCGTGAATCATCGGGATGATAATTGGCGATGAGGAAGGTCGTGCGAGGGGGAATTTTCCCTTCAGGTATCGAGAGCATGATTTCCTCTCCCGCGTTGTTAGGGCGGGCAATAGTCCATCCAGCCAGGTCTATTTCATCATCACTCCTGTTATATAACTCGATCCATTCGTCTGCACTGGATGAACTGCTGCCCATCCACATGATTTCGCTGAAGACTACTTCTCTAGGGGGGGCCGCCTGGGCGGATTGTCCAAAGGCAAGGAACGATAGGACGATAAGAAAATACATGCCAACCTCCTGTGGGATAAGGGAATTGAGTAGTCTCGTCTCGAAAAGTAGAGAGAGATTTACACCACTGTTGGCAAAATGTGTGCCGCAGGGCCGTTGTTTTTTTAAGTATAATAAAAACAAAAAGATGTAAAAAATAGGGAAGTGTAAAAATTTAGCATAGGCCGATGGATGAGTATTGTGCTAATCATTTGTGTCACCTGCATGAGGCGGGAAGTAGGATTGGGTATAAGGGGGGCTTTTCAACCTATGGGGCAAAAATCCAATGGATAGGGTGAAATTAGTTTGTTCCGATGCGGGTTATTCGTATTGGCTGGCGAGAACGTGACTGAGAATGCGGATAGCCTGTTTGCGAACTGCCGGGCTTTGGTGGGTTTCGATGACCTCCCGGAGGACGGGTATTGAAGATTTGTCCTTAACCCGGCCGATGGATTTGATTGCTTGCAAAGCGAGGGAGTTGCTGCTATCTGAGTCTCGGACCACGCTGGCCAGGTAGCTAATTTGGAGTTCATGCCGACGCGTTAGAGCTTTTAAGTCAACTATGGGTACCGAGCCCAGTCGGTTTGCTACCTCGATGTTGTTTTCCGCTACCCTTCGGCCTAAGGGACCAAGATCAAACAACGAGATAGCTCCCAGTGCTTCAATGGCTTTCAAGCGGATAGTCGCGGCTTGGGTTTTGTCCAGGGCCGCCTTTCCCAGGCCTGGAATAGCCTCGGGAGTACCGAGTTTTCGCAGCATCTTTACGGCGGCGAAACGCAGGTTCAGACTCTTGTCGTCGAGGTTGCGATTCAGGAAGGGGACAGGGTTTAGCAAGTCTTTTTTTCCTGCTTCCCAGAGGGCTTCAGTCGCTCTAAGACGCACGTCCCCATCCGGCTCGATGGCATCGTTAGCAGCATCTCCCAGGGCTTTCAAGGCTTCCTTATAGCCCGGGTAGCGCAAAAAGGCAATGTTGCTAAGGGCGCGGACTATCTCAAGCCGGATAGAGGTTTGGCGCTCCGTCGATAAAGCAGAGTGCAATAACCTCACACTCTGAGGGTGACTCGCTCGTCCCAGACCTATAGCCGCCTGACGCCGGATGGCGGTATTGGGGCTCTGTAATTCTGCGCCCAGGCGTTTAATCCCAGCATTTTGCGCAAATGCAGTAGAGAATAAAAGGAGCGTGCAAAAAATAAAAAAAAAGCGTATCATAGGGTATCATTTAGCAATTTATGTGCCATATTTTTCCTGCAAAGCTTCGAGAAGAGTCCGCTGAACGTGGCCAAAGCCGCTATTGCTCATAAACACCACGATATCTCCAGATTGGGCGGAGGACAGTATGTGGCCGACTATATCAGTTGCGGTGGGAATGTGCCAGGCTCTTCTGTCGTGTTGGCGCAGAAGTTGTACAATGCGAGCGGGCGAAAAGGGTTGATCCTGTCGGGCTCGCTCGGGCCGGGGTACCTTGCCGATGATTACCTGATCCGCAGGTGCAAAAGCGCGCAGGTATCTGTCCTCGAATAGAGCCCGGGCGTTGGTCGCACTGGCCGGCTCAAAAACGGCCCACATGCGGCGATTGGGATGCGCTTGCCGCAGTCCAAGCAAAGTTTGTTCAACTGCCGTGGGATGGTGGGCAAAATCGTCGATGAGGATGATATCATTGATTTTACCGAGACATTCCTGGCGCCGTTTGATGCCTTTAAATGTATGGAAGCCCGACTGGATTTGTGCCGTGGTGAGGCCAGCGGCAATACCAGCACCCAGAGCGGCCAGGGCATTGCGTATATTGTATTTACCGGTCAGAGGTAATTCAAAGCGTCCCAGTACTTTACCCTCTCTTAAGGCGGTGAAAGAGTGCCCCCGGGGTGAAACTTCGATCTCGGCTGCCCGCCAGTAGGCCATGGGGCCAAAACCGAAGGTCTGAACTGGTGCAAAGGAAGCGGAGATAACTTCAGAAATTACGGGGTCATCGGCGCCTGCGAGAAGGAGTCCGTTCTGCGGGACCATATTTATTAATTGCGCGAAGGCCTTTTTGATCGCGTTCAGGTCATCGTATATGTCAGCGTGGTCAAATTCGATGTTATTGAGGATTAGAATTTCGGGTAAATAATGAAAAAATTTTGCGGTTTTAGCGAAGAACGCACTGTCATATTCATCTCCTTCAATGACAAAAAATTCCCCTTTACCCAGCTGATAGGAGCGTTGGAAATTGCGCGGCAACCCGGCGACGAGGTAGGAGGGCGCCAGACCTGCCTGGTTTAGTAAGTGCGCGGTTATTGCAGTGGTGGTGGTTTTCCCATGGGTACCGGTTATGACTATGGGACGTTTGCCGCGGAGAAAAAGGTCCTTCAAGATTTCCGGGAGCGATAGGTAGGGGATTTTTTTGTTTAGGGTAATCTCCACTTCGGGATTGCCGCGCGAAACCGCATTGCCTACGACGACCAGGTCGGGGGGGGGATCTAGTCGAGAGGCAGAGAAACCTTCCTGAACATCAATGCCAAGTTCTTCCAGATAAGTGCTCATTGGGGGATATATATGGTGATCTGATCCACTTATAAAATAGCCGCGTTCTTTGAGCATTCCGGCCAAAGAAGCCATGGCCGTGCCGCAAATTGCAATCAGGTGGATGTGTGCCTTTGGAGGTATATGCATAATAGGCTATATACTGGGAACTTGCAGCTATGTCAAGCGCCATTTGTTGCTCATGGTACCCTGGTAATATACATTAGATTAGAGTCTGCCGAGGAAGTTGAAAATGGCCCGAATAAAAATTAATCCCTTAATAATATTCGTTCCCGGTCTGGTTGTGCTAGCTGTTGCCCTGATCGTTGTGAGTTTGGGTTGGTCGGGTGAAGACAAGGCCGAGGATCCAAAATCGGATTCTAGGGAGAATTTTTCTGCATCGGTGGTTAGAGCCCAAGCCGGGAAAGAAGCCAAAAAAGGGCGGATTTTAAGAACACCTGAAGTTCAAAACCAATTGCCAGTGGAACTTTCTGCCGCCGAGAAGAAAGCGGAAATGGACTCGATTCTAATGGGGCAGATCCACAATTCGCCGGCCGATCTGAATCTGGAATGGCTTGCCCAATTCGGCCAGTACATTCGCGATGAGGAAAGTCTTGCACGCTATTTTGACGATATTCTGCAGCGCGGAGCCAATTATAATAAAATTTATACCAAAAGGGCAGAAAAAAGAAATTGGGCTCCCGTCACCACTCCTTATTATTTCCTCGAAAAAGCTAAATATGTAATCTCCTCCAAGACAAGTAAGATCAGAAAGATGAAAAGGGAAGGCAGAAATTGGCTGGCCCTAGGCTATTATAAAGAGCATGAGAAAAAGGAGGGATGGGAAAATATAGATGAATTGTTTCTGAGCGTGTTTTTTAAAGAAAGGATCAAGCTATTTCGCGCTCTGCAAGATTCGGCATTAAAATATAATCGGGATCCGCAGTCATGGCTGGTCGAAGAGCTCAAAACTTATGAGGCTATCTTGGTGGATAGACACCTTCGCACCCTTGTCGGGCAGGGGCGAGAGGAGTCTAATGACGGGGGTGTTGAGGGGGGTGGAGAAACGCTTGGTGCCGATTTCCCTGAGCGTGAGATCAACGAAACCTTGATAGCCATGGGAAAGGTCTATCTAAATATTGCTGAAAAAGAAAGGGCGGATGTCAGCAGGCTAGAGCACTTTTTGGGACTTACATTTCAATCAATGGCCATGGTGTACCGGCGTCAACCATCGGCTGAGGCATTCAGTGCCATAGGTCGGATTAATGAAATCAGGCGGGCCTATTTGTATCGCATGGCACAGCTCAGGTGGCGCGATGCGAGGGAGGCGAAAAAAGAAGGTAAATCCGAGCAGGCAGACGAATTTTATTTTAAGGCCACTCAGCATTACTTGCAGTGCATATCCCGCTGGGGTGAGAGTGACAGGGGCCAACATATCGAGGAGTTTCGAAAGCTTAAGCGGGAAATTGCGCTCTGGGAAAACCAGAAAAAAGAGAGTAGTGGAAATGAAGGCATTTAGAGATAGGAATTTAGGGTTCCTAGTGGCCGCAGCTCCCCCTTTGATAAACGTCAAGTATTTTTTCGGTCTAGCGACAATTAAAATTCCCGGATTAGGTGGATTTTTTGGGTGTCGTGTTCGTTGTGGTGGTCGCCTTCTTTTTCTTTTTGGATTGTTCCAGCCGATAACTGGGTAGATTCATCTCCAAAATGACGCAGTGATGGACGAGCCGATCAATGGCGGCGGCCGTGGTCATAGGATCTTTGAAGATGGTCTCCCATTGGGAAAAGGGTAAATTGCTGGTAATCAGGACACTGCCGCGCTCATAGCGATGGGCCAGCAGCGCGAAAAGGACTTCCATTTCCTCGCGGCTGTGCTGGACATAGCCGATGTCATCGAGGATGAGCCCGTCGTACTTGCTCCATCGTTTTAACAGCCGTGGCAGGGTCAGCTCGCGCTTGGCCAGCAATAATTCCTGCACCAACAGATTGCAGGGCATAAACAGGATCTGTCGATCCTGATGGATCAGTTCCTGGCCCAGCGCACACAGTACATGGGTTTTACCTGCGCCGGGATTACCGAAGGCCAATACGTTTTCGCACCGGTCCAAAAACGAGCCGTCGAGCAGGGTGGTCAGCTGGGCCTGGAGTTTTTTGGGCCAGCGTGCGCGCTCCAGGGTTTGCCAATTTTTTTCCAGCGGCAGTTTGGATTGGCGTAGGTAGCGCTGGATGCGATGCTGGCGCCGGGTCTCGCTTTCGCGCCGAGCCACTTCTAACAGGTAGCCCTCGTAAGGCAAGTCCTCCTGGCGCGCCTGGTCGGCCGCTTCGGCGTAGCAGGCCCGCATGGTGGGTAGCCGCAAGTCCTTGAGGACCTGGGTCAATTCGGTTTTCAACGGGGCCGCCCGACTCATACGTCGACCTCCAGCAAACCGTCATACACGGTCAGATCCACCGGGGCGATGGCTACCTCTGGATCGGGCCGGGACGGGGCCGGCCCCGCCAGATGCGCCTCGACGGTGGCCCCAGTAAAGGCGTCGGTGTGCACCACCAAGGTTTCGAGGACCGGCTCGACGAGGGCTTCCCCCTGGTGGGCGGCCAGGTGAAGGATGGACAGATACTCCCGGTCGGCCTGGCGGGGTGGATGGTGCCGTCTCAACGCATCGTAGGCCATGCGAAAGCGACTGGAGGGAAATAAGGCGGCGCGGTAGCGATAGTTTTCGAAAGCCCCCGGCTTTTTCACCAGCCAGTCAATCAGATGCCGGTATTGGATCAGCGCCTGACTTTCTCCGCGCAACCGCGGCATGGTTTCGATCCGACGGCGGGCATACCACAGCTCCAGGTGCTCGGCGTGGAGGTGGACCTCGAGCGTTTCGCCGATGAGCCGGCTGTCTACGGAGTAGACGTTGTGGCTGACGCGGATGGTGGAAGAAGGGCCGACCTTGACCTGCAGCCGTTTGCTGGGATCTAATGGCTGAGCGGGCAAGGGCCCCAAGCGCAACCGCTCTTGGGCCAACCGCTCCTGGCGGCCGGCATTGAGTTGGGCAAACAGCCCGCGCAAAAAGGCCGCATAGGCGGCCCGGTCGGCAAAATCGCGGCTGCCGCGCAGCAACAGCGCCTGCTCTACCGCCTGTTTCAAGCGATGGTGCCGCTGCTCGATATCGCCGTTTTCATGCGGGCTGGCCGCCTGGATGAGCCGACCTTCCAGCCCATAGTGGCGCAACAGCGCCGCATAGCGGGTGGTAAAAGTGTCGGTACGCGACTTGGGGGGAATCGCCGCGGTGAGCCGGTCGGTCTGATGCTGCTGCGGCACCCCGCCCAACTCCCATAAGGCCTGCTGGAGGCCAGCGCTGAGGCTTTCAAAACTCTCGGAGAAACAGATCATACCTGTTTCCCAATTCGAATAGGTCAACACAAAATGATAGAGCAGATGGACAAAGGGCTGACCCGCCAAGGTGATACTCAACGACCCCATATGGGTGAAATCCGACTGGGCCAACTGACCGGGCGGGTGGACCTGGGGAAAAAACACCTCTTTGGGGGGGCCTTCGGTCGCCCGCCAGACTTTGATCCGCCGTTGTAGGGTGCGTAGTTGGCCATCGCTAAAGCGACCCGGATACTGTCGCTGTAACTGGTCAAACAACGTCT
>CAXFTV010000670.1:0-3293 GCA_964005845.1 uncultured bacterium | reverse complement strand
GCATCCAGGGCAATGGCGTTGGGGGTATCGAGCGGCTCGGAGTACCAGAGACGGGCCGGACCACCGCCGGGCGGGATTTTGTAGAGCCGGCCGTTTAGCTGCCCGGACCAGTCGCCGCTGTCCGACAGATACATATTGCCGCAGCGGTCGAAAGCCGGGTAGTTGGCGCACATAAATGGGCGCTTCTCGGGACCGCTGGCATAGGTGCTGAGCTGGCCGTCGGGAGTAATTTTGACCACCGCCCCCAGGACGGTCTCGGCGCAGTAGAGATTGCCGGCGGCATCCACCGCCTGCCCCAGGCAGCGGTTCCGGGTGCTGGCAAAAACGCTGACCGCATTGCGCTCCAGGTCGACGCGGTAGACCTGGCAGCCAGTGCCGGTGGTATAGGCTTCGCCCCGCGGACCAATGGCGATGGACTCGGGGTGATCCACGCCTTTGATGTGGACGATCCGGTGCTTGTCGTAGGGTTCGATCATTCCGACCTTCTGCCCATTCGGGATAAGTGCAGCCGCCGACCAGGTCCGCAAGGAGTTTCGCTATCACGGCGTGTTAAAATAGCACATCGACGACCTCTGACAAGGGGAGGAACTGGTTGGCGGGCGGATTTTTTTGGCCTATCTTAATGGCGCAATACCCCCCGCGAGGCATTCCTCTAGGGCCGCGGCTCGACAGCGCAGAACAGGTAAAAAAACAGCATGAAAATCACCCGCATCAAACTCTATATGGTCGTCGTTCCCGAGCGCCTCAACTGGTGGTCGGACGAAGTGTACGGAGCACCCGCCTACCGCAAAGCCGAATACGGCATTGTCGAGGTGGAGACCGACCAGGGCCTGACCGGTCTGACGGAGATCAAGCGCTTCACCCCCATGGAGCTTATCGAACACAGCCTGAATTCCTGGCTCGGCCGCGATATCCTGGACGTCAATCTCGCCGCTCTCGATGCCGCGCTGGCCCATTGCTTTGAACAGGCGGTGCTGGATTTGCGCGGCCAGGCTCTGGGCGTGCCCGTGTGGCAGCTGCTGGGGGGACGGCTGCGGGATCGCATCCCGGTCACCCAGTGTACTGGCTACAAAACGCCCGAGCACACCGCCGCCGATGCGCAGTGGGGCTGGGAGCGGGGTTTCCGCGCCTACAAGATGAAGTGCATCACCGCCCAGGAGGAAACCCCGGAAGCGCGGATCCGCTATGTCACCGACCGGGTCGAGGCCATTCACCGGGTGCTGCCGGATATGGCGGTGCGGCCGGATATCCGCCGGCGCCTGGAGGAGGTCTGGGTAGTGCAGGAACTGGCGCGCCGGCTGCAGGGCCACAAGATAGATTGTCTGGAAAGCCCCATAAGCGCGGGCGCGACGGCCGGCACCTTTGCGGAATGGCAGCGCCTGCGCCAGACAATCCACCTGCCCATCGGCGACCACGTGCAGGGCTGCGAAGATCTGCTGCAGCGCTTTGACGCCGGGGCGCTGGACTACGCCATCGTCGGCGGCGCGACCCACACCGAGGCCATTCATCTTTCGCGGCTGGCGCACCAGCTGGGCATGGGCGGCTGGTCGCAAACCGTATCCTATGGCCCGGCTGCGGCCATGGGCTTGCACGTGGCCGCCTGCATGCCCCACCTGACCCAACCCTACGATATGATCATCGGCGCCCTCCCCTGGGAGAGTGCCCTGATGCACGAGGACTATCCCTTTGCGGATGGCTCCTACCTGGTGCCGGACCGGCCGGGGCTGGGTTATACCCTGGACCTGGCAGCGGTGGAGAAATACCAGCAAAGAAAGCGGATTTTCGCATGAAGATAACCGGAATTGAGGTCGACGCGGTACAGGTGACGCCGTGGGCCCAGTGGATCTTTGTACAGGTCGACACGGACGCGGGCATCCGCGGCCTGGGAGAAATGAGTCAGGGCGGCAAGCAGTCGGGCGCCCTGGAAAAATTGCGCCACCTGGAAGAAGCGCTGCGGGGACGCGACCCCCGGCACATCGAACAAATCGTCTACGATTTTACCCGGGGCAATCCCACGGCAGCACAGCTCGCCGCCCTGTGCGCCGTGGAGCAGGCACTGTGGGATATCCTGGGCAAGTCCCTGGATGCCCCCGTGCACGTTCTGCTGGGCGGGGCCTGCCGCGAGCACATCCGGCTCTACGCCAATATCAACCGGATCAGCCGGATCCCGGAGGAGCGCACGCCGGACTGGTTTGCACGCAATGCCGCGGCAGCAGTGGCAGCGGGATTCGACGCGGTCAAGCTGGCGCCCTTCGACGGTTTGCCCAGAGGGGTCGACCGGGCCCGGGACGCGGCTCAGGGCATCGCCTGTATGCAGGCGGTGCGCCAGGCAATCGGCCCGCAGGTGGATCTGCTGGTGGACTGTCACTCGCACTTCACCGTCAAGGGCGCTCTGGAACTGGCCGATGCGCTGCGAGATCTGGACCTGTTCTGGTTCGAACAGCCGGTGCCCGAAACCGACCTGGAGGCCTGCATCCAGGTCAAAAAAACATGCGGCATACGGGTGGCCGGAGGCGAGCAACGGCGACTGCGCCACTCGTGGTGGGAAGTACTGGAGCGCGAGGTCATGGACGTGATCATGCCGGACGTGACCGTGGTCGGGGGGATCGGCGAGTTGAAGAAAACCGCGGAAATGGCCGCGGCAAAAGGCGTGCTGACGGCGCCGCACGGGCCCTTCGGGCCGGTTATGATCGCCGCGGGAGTGCAGGCCATGGCGGCGCACCCCGAATTTCTGATCCTGGAATTCGGCTGGGGCGAGGCGGATTGGCGCAGCGAGCTGGTACTGCCCTCCGAACATCTAGAGGGAGGCCGCATTCGCCTGCCGCAGGGCCCGGGTCTGGGGGTGGAGCTGAATCCGGAGATATTGGCAGCGCACCGGGTAGAGCTCGACTAGAGCCAGAACGCGCCCAGTCGCGCGCCGCAAACCGCTACGCCGCCAGCACCACTGCAAAGAATCGCCCTCCCGCGGTTGCGGTTCAAGTCGCCGGCACTCCTGCGGGCACCTCCTGGAACGACTTGATCATTGCGCCGATGGCCTGCAATACGGCTGCGGCATTGGCGCGCATGTACGCCGTCAATTGGCGCTCTGCTTCCCCGGTCTGGCCCTCGTCGAGCAAATCCCGGCCCGCGCGCGCCATCTCGTAGGCGCTGGCAAAAAATTCGCCCTGCAGCTGCGCCCAGCGCGCCCGCACCGGCGCGACGCGCTCTGCCGGCGCCCTCCGCACCAGCTGACTGAGCCGGTGAAATAACCACCAGGGACTCGCGGCGCTGGATCTTTCCCCACCCACACCCAG
>CAXFTV010000669.1:0-2698 GCA_964005845.1 uncultured bacterium | reverse complement strand
TTCTGGCGGGCGAAGACGGTGAACAGCACTACCAACCTGCGGCGGACAAACTCGTCCGCTGGACCGATGGACGCGACTACGGGTGGCGTTACTACCACGACCCGGACAGCTGGTTCGTCTACCTCGAAGCGCTGCCCGATTTTGTTCGTCACAACCGCCTCGAAGCGGGGGTCGTTTACCTGGCTGCCTACATCGAATCGGACAGCTTGCAAAGCGTGGATCTCAAAGTTGGCGTTCGGGGCTACACCAAGCTCTGGTTCAACCACGAGCTGCTGGATCAAAAAAGCGCCTTTGGCTGGTCTGGTCACGGTCACCGGGTCTTCCCGGTAGAATTACAGCCGGGCGCCAATCTGCTCCTGGTGAAAAACTATACCCTTTCGGGAGGTGATGAAATTCACGTCCAGGTCCACGCTGGGGAAGATGGACCCGCTCCCGGGGTGGCGGTCTCGCTGCGGCCCACCTCGAAAAAGCAGCTGGGTACATTCCTCCGGGAGCGCCTGAAAACCCGCACCAGTGCCGCCCTGGAACAAGTGCAGACCTTTGAAAAAAAACTCGATGCCCTGCGCAAATTGCGCCGCCAGGTGAAGGACAAAGGCATCCGCTCCCGCCTCACACCTCGACTCGAGGATCTCGCTGCGCGCATCAGCGACGCCCGCGATCTCTTTGCGCGCTCAGCTGCCCTGTACGCAAATCTGGGTGTCGAGCGCCTCGCAACCTGGTACCAGGCGCTGCAGGCGATCCGCCCCCACCTGGGTGAAATCGGCGCGGAAATCGAGGCCCTGCAAACCTATCTGGACTGGATCCACCGGACCCCTGGAGCAGGCTGGGTCCTGGCGCCCGTAAAAACCACCGCGAAAATCTACCCGGACTCGCGCCCGCTCAAAGGGGGCGACCGCGTCGCCATCACTGCTTGTCCGGGCGAATACGAACCGGCCTCTTTTGTTCTGTACGCGCTGCGAGAGCTCAAAAACGTAGAGATCCACAGCGGCGATTTGCGTTCTGACGCCGGCACCATTCCCGCTGCCGCAGTCGAAACCTACGTGGTGCAGTGCTGGATCCAGCGCAATACCTGGTGGGGGCAGCGCGATTGGGGACGCGATGTCCTGACCCCGGAGCTGCTTTTGAAAAACGACGGGCTGATCCAGGTGGACTACGCCAACTGGCAGAATATTCTCAACTTCGACGGGCTGCCCACCGATGCGCCGCAGCTGCTCCCCTTTGACATGGATATGGATGAGGTGAAGCAAATCTGGCTTACCGTCCAGGTGCCGGCGGAGACGCCGGCGGGCCAGTACCGGGGCGTCATAAGAGTCGAGGCCGAGGGGCTGCCCGCTTCTTCTCTAACCCTGGAACTCAGGGTGCTGCCCTTCGAATTGGCCGCTCCAAAACTCAAGTACTGTATGTACTACACCGCCAGAATGCGCACCCGGAACAACCCCAACGGGCTCACCCCCGAGCAGTACGATATGCACATGGCGGATCTGAAAGCCCACGGGGTCGATTACCCCAGTATCTACCAGCCCGTACCCCTGGTGGAAGGCGAACCGGACTTCTCGGGGCTGCAGCAGGTCTACGAGATCCGCCGCAAACACGACCTGTTGAAAGGCTCCATCCCCTTCATGGGCGGGGGCCTGCCCGCCGACGACGACACGGTAGATGCGACCTACTTTGCCACCATGAGGCAAGCAGTGGAGAAGTGGCGTCGCTTCGAAGAGCAAGGGGGCTATCCCGAGGCCATGTGGTACGGCATCGACGAGGCGGTCGGAGAACGGCTCAAAAAAGCGCAGCGGCGCTACGCGGCCATCAATAGCGCCGGCGGCAAGGTGACGGTGGCCACGAGCCCGGGCTACTTCGATATTGTAGGGCCGCACCTGGCCCGGCCGATCCTGTCCGAACACGCCCCGGAAGATATCCGCAAAGCGCACGATCTGGGTTTTGAAGTGTGGGCCTATTTCTTCCCTCAGATCGTGCGCGAGGAACCGGGGCTCTACCGCTACAACTACGGCAGCTGGTTATGGAAGTCCGGTTTTGACGGAGCTTGTCCCTATTGTTACCAGATGCAGGTAGAAGATCCCTACGTCGACGGCGCCGGGCGCTGGCCGGACCACTTCGCCGTCTATCCGGTCGAGGCCGGCTTGTCGATTCCCACTATTCAGTGGGAGGCATTCCGCGAAGCCGTTGACGATGTGCGCTATCTCACCACCCTGGAAGCCGCCATTGCCCGGGCCCGCACCGCGGTCGAGACAAAGGGCGGAGTGGTGGAAGATGCAGAGCAGTGGTTGAATACCTTTACCCTTGAAAAGGGGCTCATCGCCACCCGCGCCGAAACCATCCGCTGGATCCTCGCCCTGGGCGCGGATAATTAGAGCTTAAAGACTGCTATCACCGGATGGTATGGCAGCCCCAAATGGGGATGCACACCCCATCAACTGGAGGATGTAGCTATGAGCAGCGACCCCCGCAATCCCGAGCCGACCCACGCCCACCGCACCGACGACATCGACGCCAAGGTCGAAATTCTGCAAAGGGCGATGCGCGCCGGCAACCACGAATTGGCCCTTGGCGTGGCCGCCTCCATCAAGGATACCGTTGCCAACGAGCGCATGCTCAACGCCGACCCGGGGCCGGCCGACCTGCCCGCCGGCGGCTGGCGCCCGACCGGGGAACTACCCGAAGCCTGGGCCCACTGGGCCGCCGG
>CAXFTV010000668.1:0-2068 GCA_964005845.1 uncultured bacterium | reverse complement strand
CGGTGGGATAGCCCAGGTCCGGTAGCAGACTGACCCCGCGTGAAAATAATTGAATCGTCAGCGGATCACACTGCGCATGCCCTTGAAGATTGGTGTAGTTCAGAGATGCCGCCCGGCGATGTTCCGCCCGGTCGCTGCTGTCGAGGATGGCCAGACCATAGCCATCCAGCAAGCGCGACTTCCATTCGATCTTCGAGCTGCTTTTTTTGAGTGCCGCATAGATCTGCTTTTCGGGATAGCTTTCGAAAAGCTGCCCGGAGGCTAGTTCGTCCGTCGCTGGATCGGTGCAGGCGCGGGCGTAACGCGGGTCTCCGTACTTTTCGAGCGCATAGAGGTAGCTGATTTGGTAACTGTGCGGCAGCGGTGCCCAGGATTGCGGATCTACCCGTTGAGGTGGGTAAATACCATCACAATCGCCGATTGATGGAGTGAAATAGCCGTGTATGCTGCATTTGAGATAGTAGTCGTAGATCCGATCGACTTTGGGCATGCCAAACAGATCGGGATAGTTTTCAAGGGGAAAGAGATCCGGGAGACGCGCGCGAATTTGTTCCATATACTGATTGGTCTGGACCAGGTTGAAACGACTGCAGGCATAGTTGGGACTTTCATGTCCGCCGCCACTGCGATCAGTGCCATTGAGCATTATCAAGGCGTCGTGGCCGACGTGTGCCCATGCAGCGTGCTTGTATTCAACCATGTAATCGACGGCGGTTTTTGAATTGAAAGCCCGATCGGCAGAATAATCATCGAGCACTAAAGCCACGGCTAATGCGGCCGCCTGATGCATACCCGGATTGCCATGTATATGGCCACGCAGCAGGGCGTCGAGGCCGGCGCGCAGAATACTATCCTCGATGTAGCGGCGCAAATGGTTGCCGGTGCGGATGGGGATGCCCTTGGCCTTGAGATAGGAGAGCATATGCGGGTCTTGATCCATATAGGAAAAAAGCCCGTCGTAAGCCAGTGCAATATCGTGCAACTTTTCGGTTTCCCAGATTAGATCGGTGACCATACCGCCCATCTTCCAGTCGACGTCGGGATCGCGGGTGGCGGGGTAATAGGCATAGAAAAGGCGGTCGGCTTTGTCGCCGTAATTCGGATATTCCAGCGCCAGTCTGGCGAGCAGGATGCAGCCCGCCCGGCCGTAGCGCTCGTCGCCGGTTATAGCCCAGGCTCTGGACAGAGAGTTGAGCGCTGGAACGACAGCTGAGCCATAGGCAAGGTGAGCATATTCCCGCAGAAAGTAGTAGATGGTGCCATCCTGGTGGCAACCCTGTCCGTCATCGGGGTAGGCACCACTGGTCATATCGCCGAGGTGGTAGTCGTTAGTGGGGTATAGTTTACCCGAGACTTGGCATCTTATTTTGTAGGGATGTTTAATGGGATCGATTGTAAAGCCGCACCAGGGGTCTTTGGCGCGCAGGGCAACCGTATGTCCCGGACTTTGGGCTTTGTACTTGGCTTCGACGTGGCGGCCAATTTTAGTTGAGGGCATGAGCAGCCACATGAACTCATCGTCCATTCTAGCGTAAATGTCCGCCGGACCATAGGGTTGTCCCGTATAGTACTTGAAACCCATTCCATGCGTAATCTTATGCCATTCTCTTTTGGCCCATTCGTACTTCTCGATATTGTACCTGGCCGCGTCGAGGCGTTGCGGCGTAAAATATGTGGGGCCTCTTTTCAACATGGCTGCCTTAGCTGGTGGAAATCTTCCAACAATTAATTGTATCCCCCCATTCTCGACCACTTGAACGGGGGATGTGGAGTGGTGCAAGCGGCCCAAATTTGTGCGCCTTTTGCCGCAGGATATTTGGGTTCTGCATAAGTAAATTATACCACTGAGTATTTGCTATTCAAATTAAAACCCTTTTTCTTTTACTGAGTTAATATAGGCAAATCCCCCACTAGATTGCCTGGCAACAGGACTAATGCTATTGCCAGGCGGCTAACCGCATTCCGCAAAATTCGTCCAAAGTTCAAAGCTGCCCATGGATGCATCCGATTCTAATTTAAGAAATGATCAGGTCTACCTCGATCGCGAAGGCGATGAAATCCGCCTTGG